>JAFAUV010000263.1 GCA_019243075.1 Bradyrhizobium sp. | reverse complement strand
GCGCGGCCCGATACGACTGATCATCCGAGCTATCACATTGATCGCCTGATGGACGATGCGATGTCGATCATCGCGGCGTCAGGCTACGCCGACCGGCGCTTTCATCTCGCCGGTCACGACTGGGGCGGCAGCATCGCCTGGGCCTTGGCAGAGCGTTGCGCCGAGCGTATTGCTTCGCTGACCGTCCTGTCGCGGCCGCATCCGAACGCCTTCAACCGCGCGCTCCAGATGGCCGACGGCGATCAGGCACATCGCTCGCGCCATCACCAGGCATTCCTCGAACCCGACGCCGCCGATATCGTGCTGGCCGACGATGCCAAATGGCTCAGGGATCGCTGGGCGGCGAACGGCATGCCGCCACAGGCGATGGAGACGCATCTTTCCGTGCTCGGCTACAAGCAGGCCATGGAAGCGGCACTCGCCTGGTATCGCGCGCGCGGCGCGATCCGCTCGCCGCTCGGGCCGATCCGCGTGCCGACGCTCTATATTTGGGGCGATGCCGACGACACCGTCGGCCGCGCCGCCGCCGAGGGCACGATCGATTTCGTCGCCGCGCCTTATCGTTTCGAGGTGCTGCCCGGCGTCGGCCATTTTGCCGCCGATCAGGCTCCCGAACGGGTCAGCGAATTGATGCTGGAGCACATCCGGGCCCATCCGGTTTGACAGGTCAGTCTCAAACCGTCACGCCCCGGCAAGCTCGGAAGAGGCGCTCCCAGGTGGTTGCCTTCAGGCTCGGCCGTTCCTGCATGCGCCACGAGCAGATCCGCGAGCGAGAGCGCATCGCAATCGTGACGCGGAGATGGCCTGGATTGCCTCGTCGCCTGCGCTCTAGCAATGACGGTGTTGTTCGCCCTACTCGCTCTTGTCGATGTTCCAGAAGATCGGCGTCGCCGGGCCGTCGAGCACGCCGGAGAGCGATTTGCGCCAGGCGCTCGGGATCGTGAATTGCCCAAGCGGAACGTAGATCACCTGGTCGTAGGCCTCCTCCTGGATCTCGGCCGCGATCTTCTTCTGCTCCTCCGGCAAGGACGAGCGCGCGAATAGATCCTTCAGCTTCTCGATCTTGGGGTCCTCGGACCAGCCGAACCAGCCGCCATTCTTGCCGCGTCCGCCGATCGAGAAGTTGACGACGGGGTTCATCACGTCGGCGGCGACCCAATTGGTGAAGAACATGTTCCAGCCGCCCTCGCTGACGGGTTTCTGGATGGTGCGACGGCTCACCACCGTCTGCCAGTCGGTAGCCTGAAGGTCGACCTTGAAACCGGCCTGGCGAAGCTGCTGCGCCACCACGATCGGCTGCGCCTTCAGCGTCACGACGTCGCCGGGCGCCATGATCACGATCGGCGTGCCGTCATAGCCGGACTCGGCGAGCGCTTTTTTCGCCGCCTCGATATTGCCCGCCTTGGGCAGGTCGCCGGCGCCGGCTTCGGTTGCGAGCGGCGTGCCACAGACGAAGAACGCGCCGCACTGTTCCTGATATTTGGGATTGCCGACCAGCGCGTCCAGCACCTCCTTCTGGTTGATCGCCAGCAGCGCCGCGCGGCGCACCTTGACGTTATCGAACGGCGGCAACAGGAAGTTCATGCGGCCGAGGGTCTGATAGCCGAAGGTGTTGAGCACCTGCAGCTTGATGTCGGGATTGCCTTCCAGCACCGGCAGGAGATCGAAGGGAGGATTTTCCATGAAGTCGATGTCGCCCGATTGCAGGGCGTTCACCGCGGTCTGGCCGTCCGCCATGGTGATCCACTCGACGCGGTCGACCTTCACCACCTTGGCCCCGGAGGTCCAGCTCGGCGGCTCCTTGCGCGGCACGTAGTCGATGTTCTTCTCGTAGACCGATTTCACGCCGGGCTGGAACTCCTCCTTGACGAATTTGAACGGGCCCGAGCCGATCTGCTCCTCCATCTGCTTGCCGACCGGCGTCTCCGCGAGCCGCTTCGGCATCATGAAGGGAACGTAGGAGGAGGGCTTTGCGATCGACTCCAATACGAGGCCGTAAGGCTCCTTCAGCTTCAGCACGATGGTTTTGGGATCGGCAGCCTCGATCGAGGCCGTAAAATCCATCAGCTTCTGGCCCATATTGTCGTTCTTGCCCCAGCGCTTCAGCGAGGCGACGCAATCTTCCGCCGTCACCGGCGGACCGTCATGCCATTTCAGGCCGTCGCGCAGGGTGAAAGTGTAGGTGAGCTTGTCGTCGGAGATTTTCCAGTCCGCCATCTGCGGCTGGACCTTGAAATTGGCATCGGTCGCGAGCAGCGTGTCATAGACCATATAACCATGGTCGCGCGAGATGTAGGCGGTGGTGAAGAGCGGATCGATGATGCGCAGGTCCGAATGCATCACCGCGGTGACGGTCTTCTTGCCGGCGGCGGCCGCAGGCTGGATCCATGCGCGCGACAGCGCCACAGCCGGCGCCGCCATGCCCAACATTTCAAGGAGTTTCCGGCGCGAGATCTGGAACATGCGTTGTCTCCTGACTTGAAAGCAGTCAATGCGCGGTCATCGATTATGCATGTCGTCCGTTCTTTAGGCGAACTAACACGCTGTAAACTCTCGATATTCGAGACTTGCACCAAGCCCCTGGCGCGTCAATTGCGATTTCGCGCAAAGCATCTCGGGCGCGGGGCCCGCTCTTTACAAATCCTTCGCCGGTCGTTCTCGTACGCCGTCCAACCGTTCAATTGAAAACGCGAGAAATCCATGAATCCCGCCAACCTTCCCTTCGATTCCGAGGCCATGCTGGCCGGCCTGCGCACCTGGGTGGAATGCGAAAGCCCGACCTGGGATGCGGCCGCCGTCGAGCGCATGCTCGATATCGCCGCACGCGACATGGCGATCATGGGTGCGAGCATCGAGCGCATTGCGGGCAGGCAGGGTTTTGCGGGCTGCGTGCGCGCGCGCTTTCCGCACCCCAAGCAGGGCGAGCCGGGCATTTTGATCGCCGGGCATTTCGACACGGTTCATCCGCTCGGCACGCTGGAAAAACTGCCGTTCCGCCGCGACGGCGAGCGATGCTATGGCCCCGGCATCTATGACATGAAAGGCGGCAGCTATCTCACCCTGGAAGCGATCCGCCAGTTGGCGCGCGCCTCCTTCACCACGCCGCTCCCGATCACCGTTCTGTTCACGCCGGATGAGGAGGTCGGCACGCCGTCGGTCCGCGATCTCATCGAGGCGGAAGCCGCGCGCAACAAATATGTGCTGGTGCCCGAGCCCGGCCGCGCCAACAACGGCGTCGTCACCGGCCGCTACGCCATCGCGCGCTTCAATCTCGAGGCTACCGGCAAACCGAGCCATGCCGGCGCCAATCTTTCTTCCGGCCGCTCGGCGATCCGCGAGATGGCGCGGCGCATCCTCGAGATCGACAGCATGACGAGCGAGGACTGCACCTTCTCCGTCGGCATCGTGCATGGCGGTCAGTGGGTGAATTGCGTCGCCACCACCTGCGTGGGCGAAGCGCTGAGCATGGCCAAGCGCCAGGCCGATCTCGACCGCGGCGTGGAGCGGATGCTCGCGCTTTCCGGCAGCGCCAATGACGTGACCTTCACCGTCAGGCGCGGCGTGACGCGGCCGGTGTGGGAGCCCAACGCCGGCACCATGGCGCTCTACGAAAAGGCCCAGGAGCTGGCCAGGCAGCTCGGCATGGAATTGCCGCACGCTTCCGCCGGCGGCGGTTCGGATGCGAACTTCACCGGCGCGATGGGGGTGCCGACGCTCGACGGCCTCGGCGCGCGGGGCGCCGATCCGCATACGCTCAACGAGCACATCATCGTCGAAAGCCTCGCCGAGCGCGGCCGGCTGATGGCCGGCTTGCTCGCAGCCCTGGAATGAGTGCGATGGAAAAGGCAAAGCGCATTCCGTTCAAGAGCATTCTGGCCCGTGCCGAAAAGCGCAAGGGCGGGCCTTCCGGTCTCAAAAAGCTCCTGCCGGCCAAGCCCAACGCCAAGGCGCTGGAAAAGCTCGGCGATGATCGCATCCTTGCGGAAATGACCAAGCGGGTGTTTTCCGCGGGCTTCGCCTGGAGCGTGATTGAATCGAAATGGTCGGGCTTTGAACAGGCGTTTCTAGGTTTTGAGCCGGCCAAGCTGGCGTTTCAACCCGATGACTTCTGGCACGATCTGCTCTCCGACACCGCCATCGTGCGCAACGGCGCCAAGATCAATTCGGTGCGCGAGAACGCCGTCTTCGTGCAGGAGATCGCGAAGGAACATGGCAGCTTCGGCAAGTTCCTGGCGAAATGGCCCTCCTCCGACGAGATCGGGCTGCTCGATCTCCTGCACAAGCGCGGCAGCCGGCTGGGCGGCAATACCGGCCAGATGTTCCTGCGCTTCATCGGCTGGGACGCCTTCGTGACCTCGCAGGACGTGGTAGCATGCCTGCGCGATGCCGGCCTCGACATTGCCGCCGAAGTGAAATCCAGGGGCGATCTCGCCAAGGTGCAAGCGCAGTTCAACGCCTGGGCCGAGGAGACCGGCTTTCCTTACGCGCACCTGTCGCGGATCTGCGCCATGTCGATCGGCGAGAACCATGCACCGCCTTAGGCTCCTTTCTGGCACGGGGATTGCAATGCACGCGCCGCGATTAATAGCCGAATATCCGCAAAATCGCGGATTGCAGTGGACATGCCAACGCATTCACTTGCGTGGGACGAAATGAAGGTGGTGTAGAGGCGTAAGTCGACAACATGCTTGGATATCTGCTTCGCCGCGTGCTCGCCGCCATTCCCGTGATGGGCATGGTGGCGCTCGTCGTGTTCCTGCTGCTGCGGCTGACGCCGGGAGACCCGGCGGCCGTGCTTGCCGGCGATACCGCGACGCCGGCACAGCTCGAGCGCATCCGCGCCTCGCTCGGCCTCAACGAACCCCTCTACATCCAGTTCTTCACCTGGATCAGCAAGCTCCTGCATGGCGATCTCGGCGTGTCGCTGATCTCCAACGTGCCCGTCCTTAAGATGGTCGGCCAGCGCGTCGAGCCCTCGATCTCGCTTGCGGTCTCGACCATCATTCTCTCGGTCATCGTTGCGGTGCCGCTTGGGGTGATCGCGGCCTGGAAGCAAGGCACCTGGATCGACCGCTTTGTCATGGCGCTGTCGGTGCTCGGCTTCTCGGTGCCGGTGTTCGTGATCGGCTATGTCTTGATGCAGGTGTTTGCAATCGAGCTGCGCTGGCTGCCGGTGCAGGGTTTCAGAAGCCTCGCGGATGGCTTCGGGCCATTCTTCCAGCGGCTCGTGCTGCCGACGGTCTCGCTGTCCTTCATCTACGTCGCACTGATCGCGCGCATGACGCGGGCCTCGATGCTCGATGTGCTTGGCGAGGACTATGTGCGTACGGCCCGCGCCAAGGGCATCGGCGAGATCGCCGTATTGTTCCGCCATGCACTGCGCAACGCCGCTGTGCCCGTCATCACCGTGATCGGCACCGGCTTCGCGCTGCTGATCTCCGGGGTGGTCGTGACCGAGAGCGTGTTCAATATCCCCGGCATCGGCCGCCTCACCGTCGATGCCGTGCTGGCGCGCGACTATCCGGTGATCCAGGCGATGATCCTTCTGACCTCGCTGCTCTACGTCACCATCAACCTCGTGATCGACGTCGCCTATACGCTGCTGGACCCGAGGATCCGATACTGATGGCGATCGAGACTCTCCCTGAACCGTCAATGCCGATCGCCACGGGCCCGCTGCGGCCGCGCTTCGGCTTTCTCACCTCGACGCCCATCATCGCCGTCGCCACCGTCTGCCTTCTCCTCGTCGTCGCGATGTCGATCCTGGCACCCTGGCTCGCGCCGCACGACCCCACGCTGCTCGCGCCCGCGCAGCGCCTGAAGCCGGCCAGCGAGCAATTCCCGCTCGGCACGGATGCCTTCGGCCGTGACGTGCTGTCGCGCATCATCTATGGGGGGCGCATCTCGCTCTTGATCGGCTTCGGCGCCACCGTGGTTTCGATCGCCTTTGGGCTGCTGATCGGGCTGTTCTCCGGCTTCTTCCGCTGGCTCGATGCGGTCTTGATGCGGATCATGGACGGTGTGATGGCTATTCCCGCCATCCTGCTGGCGATCGCGGTGGTGTCGCTGTCGGGCGCCAGCGTCTCCACCGTGATGATCGCCATCACCATTCCCGAAATTCCGCGCGTGGCGCGGCTGGTGCGCTCCGTCGTGCTGTCGGCGCGCGAAGAACCCTATGTCGAGGCCGCGATCTCGCTCGGCTCCGCCCTGCCGAAGATCATGTGGCGGCATCTCCTGCCCAACACGATCGCGCCCCTGATCGTGCAAGGGACCAATTTCTGCGCCGCCGCGATCCTGACCGAGGCGATCCTCTCCTTCCTCGGCGCCGGCATTTCGCCGGAGACGCCGACCTGGGGCAACATCATGGCCGAAGGCCGCCAGTATTTTCAGATCAAGCCGTCGCTGATCTTCTGGCCGGGTCTCCTGCTGTCGATCGCCATACTCAGCGTCAACCTGATCGGCGACGCCGCCCGCGATGCGCTCGATCCCCGCATGAAACAGCGGGAGGGGAAGTGATGAGCGCGAACCTCCATCCAACCGGCATTGCGAGCCAATGAGCGACCCGGTGCTCGACATCAACGATCTCGTCGTGCGTCTCGGCAAGGACGCCAAGGGGACGCGCATCATCGACGGGCTGTCGCTACAGGTGCGCGAACGCGAGACACTATGCTTGGTCGGTGAAAGCGGCTCGGGCAAGTCGGTCACCTCGCTCACCGTGATGGGCCTGCTGCAGCAGGGCGCGCTGACGCCGAGCGGCGGCAGCGTCAAGCTGGTCGGGGAGGAATTGCTTACCGCCGGCGAACGCCGCCTGCGCCAGTTGCGCGCCAGCCGCATGGCCATGATCTTCCAGGAGCCGATGACCGCGCTCAATCCGGTGGTTCCGGTCGGCCGCCAGATCGACGAGGTTCTGCGCGCGCACACGTCCCTTGACGCGCGCGCGCGAAAGGCGCGCATCCTCGACATGATGGAGCAGGTCCGCCTGCCCGAGGTCGGGCGCATCTTCGCTTCCTATCCGCACCGCCTCTCCGGCGGCCAGCGCCAGCGCATCATGATCGCGATGGCGCTGGTGCTGGAACCAAAGCTCCTGATCGCGGACGAACCAACCACGGCGCTCGACGTCACTACCCAGAAGCAGATCTTGACCCTGATCCGCGACCTGCAGCGCGATCATGGCACCGCGGTGCTGTTCATCACCCACGATATGGGCGTGGTCGCCGAGATCGCGGACCGCGTCGCAGTGATGCGCGACGGTGGGCTGGTGGAAACCGGCACCCTCGACACCATTCTGCGGGCGCCCGCCATGGAATATACGAGGAAGCTGCTCGCTTCCGTGCCGAGCCTGGTGCCGCGCCAGCCGCGCGCCGCGAGCTCGGAGCCGATCGTGCTCGAAGCCTATGAGCTCGGCAAGATCTATCGCGAGCGCTCGCTGTTCGGCAAAGCGCGCGAGGTCGCGGCAGCCGACAACGTCACCCTCACCTTGCGCAAGGGCCGCACCCTCGGCATCGTCGGCGAAAGCGGCTCGGGCAAGTCCACGGTGGCGCGCTGCATCGTACGGCTGATCGACCCGACCACCGGCAGCATCCGCCTGGTGGGCCGCGAAATCTCCGAGCTCTCGCGCCGGCTGCTGCAGCCGCACCGAAAGCGCATCCAGATCGTGTTCCAGGACCCCTATCGTTCGCTCAACCCGCGCGTCACGGTGGGCGAGAGCATCGCGGAGGGCCCGATCAATTACGGCACGCCGCGCCGGCAGGCGCTCGCCAGGGCGCGCGAGCTCCTGGAGCTGGTCGACCTGCCGCCGGACGCGATCTCGCGTTATCCGCATCAATTCTCCGGCGGCCAGCGCCAGCGCATCGCGATCGCGCGGGCGCTCGCGCTCGATCCGGACGTGCTGGTGGCGGACGAGGCCGTCTCTGCACTCGACGTCTCGGTGCAGGCGCAGGTGCTGGAACTGCTGGACGAAATCCAGCAGCGACTCGGCATCGCCCTCTTGTTCATTACACACGACTTACGCGTCGCCGCGCAGATCTGCGACGATGTTGCCGTGATGCAGCATGGCCGCATCGTCGAGCAGGGTCCCGCGGCAGCGGTGCTGACCCACCCGCAACAAGCTTACACGCGCGCATTGCTCGATGCCGCACCGGGCAGAGGTTGGGATTTTGCGAATTTCCGGCCGGTGGCGGCCAGCGCCTGACGCTGCATCGCCGTCATTGCGGCTCGCTTTGTCGCTTGTGCCCGCAATGACGACGGGCTTGCAAGTCATGCAAAGCCGCATTGCTCGGCTGCTTGCGCTGTTCGCCGAGCCAAGGCTAACGTCGCGCCTTCAGACCATGTGTCGAGACCCAATTGATGACCCGCATCGCCGTCGGCGGCTTCCTGCACGAGACCAACACATTCGCACCGACCAAGGCGACCTATCAGGCCTTTGTGCATGGCGGCGGCTGGCCTTCGATGGTGCTGGGCCGGGACGTCCTGACCATCCGCAACATCAATGTCGGCCTCGCCGGCTTCATCGAAGCCGCCGAGGCCAATGGCTGGGAATTGGTGCCGACCATTTTCGCCGCGGCCACGCCGTCGGCGCATGTGGCCAAGGACGCCTATGAGCGCATCGCCAAGCTACTGGTCGACGGCATCGCCGCCGCGGGCCGGATCGATGCCGTCTATCTCGATCTCCACGGCGCCATGGTGGCCGAGCATGTCGACGACGGCGAAGGCGAGATTCTCTCGCGCGTGCGCAAGCTGATCGGCAGGGAGCTGCCGCTGGTGGTCAGCCTGGACCTGCATGCCAATGTCACGCCGGAAATGTTCGGGCATGCCGATGCGCTGATCGCCTACCGCACCTACCCGCATGTCGACATGGCCGCTACCGGGCGCGCCTGCGCGAAACATCTCGCCCTGCTCCTGCAGGCCAACCAGCGTTTCGCCAAGGCGTTTCGGCAACTACCGTTCCTGATCCCGATCAGCTGGCAAGCGACCTGCGATCAGCCGGCCAAGGGCATCTATGAAAAGCTCGCCGCGTTCGAGGGCGAGGCGGTGCCGACCCTGTCCTTTGCGCCCGGATTTCCGGCCGCCGATTTCGCCCATTGCGGCCCGAGCGTGTTCGCCTATGGCCGGACCCAGGCCGATGCGGATGCCGCGGCGGACAGCATCGCAGCCCTTGTCGAAGGCCATGAGGACGATTTCGACGGCAAGATCTATTCGCCGGATGAGGGCGTATGTCTTGCGATCGAGCTATCGAAAACGGCCAGGAAGCCGGTCATCATCGCCGATACCCAAGACAACCCCGGCGCCGGCGGCGATTCCGATACGACCGGCATGTTGCGCGCCCTGGTGCGCAACAGGGCGGAGCGCGCCGCCACCGGTGTGATCTATGATCCGGAATCGGCCAGGGCCGCGCACCAGGCAGGCAGCGGCGCCACCGTGACGCTCGCGCTCGGGGGCAAGTCCGGCATCCCTGGGGACGCCCCTTACAAGGAGACCTTCGTCGTCGAGAAATTGTCCGACGGCAATTTCATTGCGCCCGGCCCCTATTTCGGCGGCCGCGCCATGCAGATGGGAGCCTCGGCATGCCTGCGCATCGGCGATGTCCGCGTGATCGTCGCGTCCCACAAGGCGCAACTCGCCGATCAGGCGATGTACCGCTATGTCGGCGTCGAACCGACCGAACAGAAAATCCTGGTCAACAAGAGCTCGGTGCATTTCCGCGCCGACTTCGAACCGATTGCCGAGAAGCTCTTGATCTGCGCCGCGCCCGGCGCGATGCCGGCCGACACCGCCGCCCTGCCCTGGAGGCGGCTGCGTCCGGGCATCCGCCTCAAGCCGAACGGCGCTGCGTTCGTCCCACCAAGATCCCGCTCAACCGGATAGAGAGACATGCCCATCATCGACCGCATCGAGGCCTTTGCCGACGAACTCACCGCGATCCGTCGCGATCTGCACGCGCATCCCGAGATCGGATTCGAGGAGGTGCGGACCTCCGGCATTGTCGCCGACAAGCTGACGCAATGGGGCATCGAGGTGCATCGCGGGCTTGGCGGCACCGGCGTGGTCGGCGTGCTCAAGGGCAAGGGTTCGGGGGGAAAACGCATTGGGCTGCGCGCCGACATGGACGCGCTGCCGATGGAGGAGAATACCAATCTGAAATGGCGCTCGACCATTCCCGGCCGCTTCCACGGCTGCGGCCATGACGGCCACACCACCATGCTGCTCGGCAGCGCGCGCTATCTGGCCGAGACGCGCAATTTCGACGGCACCGTGCATTTCATCTTCCAGCCTGCCGAAGAAGGCCTCGGCGGGGCGCGCGCCATGATCAAGGACGGGCTGTTCCAGAAGTTTCCCTGCGACGAGATCTATGGCCTGCACAATGCGCCGGACCTCAATCATGGCGAGATCGCGATCCTGCCGGGACCTGCGATGGCCGGCGCCGATTTCTTCGATATCAGGATCCAGGGCTATGGCGCGCACGGCGCCATGCCGGAGCGATCCAAGGACGCCGTCGTGATCGCCATGACGCTGGGTCAGGCGCTGCAGACCATCGTCAGCCGCAATGTCGACCCGCTGCAGGCGGCGGTGGTTTCGATCACCCAGATTCATGCCGGTTCGGCCTACAACGTCATTCCGGGCGAAGCCTGGCTGTGCGGCACCGTACGCGCGTTCTCCAATGGGGTGCGCGCGCTGATCCGCGAGCGAATGCGCGCGATCTGCTCGGGCATCGCCGCCGCCTATCATTGCGAGATCGACGCCGACATCCGCGACACTTTCAGCGTGCTGGTGAACCGCGAGGAGCAATCGCGCGTGGTCGAGCAGGCCGCGCGCACGGTGGTCGATCCGGGCAAGGTGCTGACGCGCTCGCAGCCAAAGATGGGGAGCGAGGATTTCGCCGACATGATGCAGGCGATTCCCGGCGCCTATTTCTGGGTTGGCCATGACGGCTCGGTGCCGGTGCACAATCCCGGCTATGTGCTCGACGACAAGATCCTGCCGATCGGCGCCAGCATGTTCGCGCGCATCATCGAAACCCGCATGCCGGCAGGTGCCCATGCATAAGGCAGCATCACAGGAAGCCCTCACCTCGCTGCACGACCTCAGCGCAACCGACCTGATCGCCGGCTACAAGGCCAAGCAGTTCTCGCCCTCGGACGTGCTGGAGGATGTGATCGCCCATGTTGCGGCGTGGGAGCCGCACATCAAGGCGCTCTATCTCTACGATCCCGAGGGCGCGCGGAAGACCGCGAAGGCTTCCAGCGATCGCTGGCAGAATGGCGAGCCTCTCGGCGCGCTCGATGGCGTGCCGGTGACGATCAAGGACAATATCGCGACCAAGGACCAGCCGGTGCCGCTCGGGGCCGCGAGCGTGGCGCTGGTGCCCGCGCCGCAGGACGCGCCGCCCGCCGCGCGGCTGCGGGAAGCGGGTGCGATCATTTTCTCCAAGACCACGATGCCGGATTACGGCATGTTGTCCTCGGGGCTCTCCAGCTTCCATCCCCTCACCCGCAATCCCTGGGATCTGACGAAAAACCCGGGCGGCTCGAGCGCTGGGGCGGCCGCGGCGGGTGCGGCCGGCTACGGCCCGCTGCATCTTGGCACGGATATCGGCGGCTCGGTGCGGCTGCCGGCCTGCTGGTGCGGCCTCGTCGCGCTGAAGCCGAGCCTTGGCCGCGTTCCGATCGATCCGCCCTATGTCGGTCGCGTCGCGGGGCCGATGACCCGCACCGTCGACGACGCCGCGCTGATGATGAGCGTGCTGTCCAGACCCGATCGCCGCGACGGCATGAGCCTGCCGCCCAGCGACCTTCACTGGAAGGGGCTGGAAAAATCACCGCGCAAGCTGCGCATTGGCCTGATGCTGGATCTCGGCGTCGGGCAAGCACTGGAAAAGCCGGTGCGCGAGATCGCGGTGAAGGCCGCCAAGGCCTTCGAATCGGCCGGCGCCGTGGTCACGGAGGTCGACGGCATCGTGACCCGCGAGATGCTCGACGGGCTCGACAATTTCTGGCGCGCGCGGATGTGGAGCGATCTTGTCGCGCTGCCGCCCGCCGAGCGCGGCAAGGTCCTGCCCTATATCCATCAATGGGCGGAAGGAGGTGCAAGCCTGTCCGGCATTGACGTCATCCGGGGCTTCAACGTCACCATGGCGATGCGCGCCGCAGCGGCATATCTGTTCTGCTATATCGACTACCTGATTTCGCCGGTGTCGCCGGTCGTCAATTTCGAGGCCGAGCTCGCCTCGCCGATCAACGACCCCGACAGACCGTTCGAGCACATCTGCTACACCGTGCCGTGGAACATGTCGGAGAATCCGGCCCTATCGATCAATGGCGGCTATGACGCACAGGGATTCCCGATCGGGGTGCAGATCATCGGCCGTCGCTTCGACGATGTCGGCGTGCTCGCGATGGCCAAGACCTTCGAAGGCCTGCGCGGCCCGCAGAAGCCCTGGCCGGCTCCGCCGAAGAAATAATCGTCGCTCAACATATTCCATCGTCATGCGCGGGCTTGACCCGCGCATCCATCTTCTCAAGAAGGAGGATGGCCGGGTCATAGGCGAGCGGAAGCGAGGCCGTCCTTGGGACGGCTATGCCCGGCCATGACGAATGACGAAAATGCGAGGAGAGGAACCGCCATGGCCTACGAGACCATCAAATACGAGGTCGAGGACCAGATTCTCACGATCACCCTGAACCGTCCCGACAAGCTCAACGCCTTCACAGCGACCATGCAGCGGGAGATGATCGAAGCGTTCGACGCCGCCGACCGGGACGACAATATCCGCGCCATCATCGTCACCGGTGCTGGCCGCGGCTTCTGCGCCGGCGCCGATCTTTCCTCGGGTGCGGATACATTCGATCGCGATGCGCGGCGCGGGCCCGTGAGGCGGCTCGCGAATGGCAAGGTCGATTATGGCGACCCGCAGGTTCGCGACGGCGGCGGCCAGGTGACGCTGCGCATCTTCAAATGCTTGAAACCCGTGATCGCGGCAGTGAATGGGCCGGCGGTCGGCATCGGGGTCACCATGCAGCTCGCGATGGACATCCGCATCGCCTCCGAAGCGGCACGCTTCGGCTTCGTGTTCTCCCAGCGCGGCATCGTGCCGGAGGCGGCCTCGAGCTGGTTCCTGCCGCGCATCGTCGGCATCTCACAGGCACTGGAGTGGTGCTACACCGGCCGCGTCTTCCCGGCATCCGAGGCGCTCGCCGGCCGTCTCGTCAGCAAGGTCGTGCCGCCCGACGAATTGTTGCCGACGGCCCGCGCACTGGCGACAGAGATCGCCGCCAAGACCGCGCCGGTGTCGGTGGCGCTGATCCGGCAGATGATGTGGCGCATGATGGGCGCCGACGATCCGATGGAGGCGCACAAGGTCGACAGCCGCGGCATCTATGCCCGCGGGCGCTCCGATGATGTCAGGGAAGGCGTGGTGGCGTTCCTGGAGAAGCGTCCCGCGCTATTCAAGAACAAGGTGTCGAGCGACATGCCCGATTATTTCCCGTGGTGGGACGAGCGGGAGTATAAATGAGAAAAGAGCCAAGCCGGGCGACAGGATCGCGGGTGTCCGATTGGCATTTGCGACCCATCGCGCGCAAGACGCCGATCACGAGGACCTATCGCAATACCCAAAACGTGCGCCGCTTCTTCAAGGCGCAGTGCGGCGAACATTTCAAATTCGACCGTCCCTTGATGGCCTGGCTCAAGAGCGGCAAGCCCAAGACCATGGACGATGCGGTGAAAGAGTGGCTTCGGCGTGAAGCCACCCGTTAGCGCATCATCAGCGCCACTCTTCCGATTGCCTTACGATCGATGAGCAGCTGCATCGCCGCGGCATACGCCTCCAGCGGCAAGCGGTGCGAGACGTTCGGCCGGATTTTGCCCTGCTCGGCCCATTCCAATAATTGCTTGAGCCGCGTACCGGCAATCGCGGGATTCTTCCGCGCCGCTTCGCCCGCGCGCACGCCGAGCACGCTTGCGCCCTTGATCAGCAGCAGATTGGTGCGCGCAAGCCCGATCCCGCCGGTGAAACCGATCACCAAGAGCCGCGCGCCCCAGGCGATGCAGCGCATGCTCTCCTCGAAGATCGGCCCACCGACGGGATCGTAGACCACATCAGCGCCGCGCCCATCGGTGATGCGCTTGACCGCATCGCGGAACGGCTCGCGGGAATAGAGCACGAGATGATCGGCACCCCTCGCTCTTGCGACTTCCAGCTTCTCTTCCGATGACGCCGCGGCGATCACGGTGGCGCCGAGCAACTTGCCGATCTCCACCGCCGCGAGACCGACGCCGCCGCCGGCGCCGTGCACCAGTAACACTTCACCCGGCTGCAATTGCCCGCGGTCGACCAGGCCATGATAGCCCGTGCCATGCGCGGCGAGGAACGTCGCGCCCTCGGCATAATCGAAGGTCGACGGCAGCGGCGTGAGCTGCGACGGGCTCACCACGGCCTCGTCGCTGTAGCCGCCGTGCCTGAGCTTGACGATGACCCTGTCGCCGACGGCGACAGCTTCGGCGCCATTGACCTCGATGACGTCGCCGGCGGCTTCCATGCCGGGCGTGAACGGCAGCTCGGGCTTGAGCTGATATTCGCCGGCCGCCATCAATATGTCGGGGAAATTGATCCCGGCGGCACGGATGGCGACGCGCACCTGTCCCGGTGCCAATGGCATCGAGGCAAAGCTCTCCAGCCGCAGCCGCCCGGGCGGCCCGAGCTCGCGGCAGACCACCTTCCTCGGCATCAGGCCGCCCGTTCCCTGCGCCGCGCCAGGGCCTCTCGCAGCAGCGGCAGGCGGTCATTGCCAAAATACATGTCGGTCTTGTCGATGAAGATGGTCGGCGAGCCGAAGCCGCCGCGCGCCATCACTTCATCCGTGTTGGCCTTGAGCTGGTCCTTGATCGGCTGCTGCGCGATACCCGCCAGCAATCTCTGCGGATCGACGCCGACGCGCTTGCACACCTTGGTCAGCACCGCATCCTGCGAAATGTCCTGGTCCTCGCCCCAATAGATTTCGAACACCGCACGCGCAAACGGCACCATGTCCTGGCCGAGGAAAATGCAGCCGCGCATCGCCTTGACGCTGTTCACCGGAAATATTGTCGGTCGCATCTTGATGGTCAGCCCCGCCGAGCGCGCCCAATCCGCCATGTCCTTTTTCTGGTAGGCCTCCTTGGCCGGCACCGGATTTTCGCGGGAGGCATAGACGCTCGGATTGATGGAATTGAAGATGCCGCCGACCAGGATCGGCCGCCAGGCGATCTCCTCGCCGAACTCCTTTGCCAGCGGCTGGATGTTGTGGAAGGCGAGATAGGTCCAGGGGCTGGAGCAATCGAAGAAGAACTCGATCATTGGTGTTTCCTTTTTTCTCTGTCCTCAACCCTGAGGAGCGCGCATCGCGCGCGTCTCGAAGGGTGAGTTGCGTATTCCTATCATGGCCTGATGGCTCGAAAGGGCGCAAGCGCCTCCTCCTGAGGGGCAGCAATTGTCATTGCTTATTCACGAGCTGCTTGGCGCGCTCGCCGAACATGTTCTTCCGCGCCTCCTCGTCGAATGGCTCCTTCACGAACTTGCCGATCGCCAGCCCCGCCTGCACCTTGGGCCGCGCGCGCACCGCGGCGTACCAGCGCTTCACGTTCGGATAATCGTCGAGCGTAAAACCCTGCGCCTTGTGCGTCATGGTCCAGGGAAAGCAGGCAATGTCGGCGATCGAATAGTCGGCGCCGGCGACATAGGCGCCGGTGTTGCCGAGCTGACGGTCGAGCACGCCATAGAGCCGCGCCGCCTCGTCGCGATAGCGCTGGATGGCATAGGGAATCTTCTCCACCGCATAGAGCGCGAAATGGCCATGCTGGCCGAGCATGGGGCCGAGGCCTCCCATCTGCCACATCACCCATTGGATCACGCGCGAGCGGGAACGCATGTCCTGGGGCAGGAAGCGGCCGGTCTTTTCGGCCAGGTAAATCAGGATCGCGCCGGTCTCGAACAGCGAAAACGGCTCGCCACCGCCGGCGGGCTCGTGGTCGACGATCGCGGGGATGCGGTTGTTCGGACTGATCGCCAGGAATTCCGGACGAAACTGCTCGCCGGCGCGGATGTCGACGGGAATGACCCGATAGGGCAGGCCCAGTTCCTCCAGCATGATCGAGATTTTCCAGCCGTTCGGGGTCGGCGCGTAATGGAGATCGATCATGCTGGCCTATTCCCCGCCACAAAAAATTTGTTGTTCTGTACCTTGAGCATAAGACATGGCAGAGAGGCGCTCAATCAGAACGTGGATGAGCTTCGGGAGGTCTCGTCATGCTGTTTCCATCCACCATTGCAGGCTCGCTGCCGAAGCCGGAATGGCTGGCGGAGCCCAATACCCTGTGGGCGCCCTGGAAGTGCCAAGGCGCCGAGCTGGCCCGCGCCAAGCGCGACGCGACGCTGCTGTCGCTCAAGCTGCAGGAGGATTGCGGCATCGACATCGTCACCGAGGGCGAGCAGGCGCGGCAGCATTTCGTGCACGGTTTTCTGGAGAAGATCGAGGGCATCGATTTCGCCCACAAGGTCGAGATGGGAATCCGCAACGACCGCTACAAGGCCATGGTGCCGCAGGTGGTCGCGCCGCTCAAGCTCAGGGGCCGTGTCCACGCCGACGAAGCCCGCATCGCCCGCACCCACACCGCGAGAAAGGTGAAATTCACCCTGCCCGGCCCGATGACCATCATCGACACCATCGCCGACAAATACTACGGCGACCGGGTCAGGATGGCGTTCGCTTTCGCCGAACTGCTGAACGAGGAAGCCAAGGCGCTGCAGGCCGACGGCGTCGATGTCATCCAGTTCGACGAACCCGCCTTCAATGTCTACATGGACCAGGTTCGCGACTGGGGCATCAGAGCGCTGGAGCGCGCCGCCGAAGGGCTGTTCTGCACCACGGCTGTGCACATCTGCTACGGCTACGGCATCAAGGCCAACACCGACTGGAAGCAGACGCTCGGCGGCGAATGGCGGCAATATGAGGAGACGTTCCCCTCCATCGACAAGAGCTCGATCCAGCAGGTGGCGATCGAGTGCCGCAATTCCCGCGTGCCGCTGGAATTGCTCGGGCTGTTGCCGAACAAGGTGGTGCAGGCCGGCGTGGTCGATGTCGCCAGCGACGAGGTCGAGACCGCCGAAGACGTGGTCAGGGTGATCGAGAACGTCGCGAAATTCGTCCCGAAGGCCAACATCGTGGCCACGACCAATTGCGGCATGGCGCCGATGCGCCGCGAGATCGCGGAAGCCAAGCTGATGGCGCTCGGCGCCGGCGCCAAGCTCGCGCGGCAGAAGCTGGCATGAGGCTGTTCTTTGCATTGCCAGCCGTGGCGCTGCTTGCCAGCGCCGCGCACGCCGTCCCCGGCGAGCGCGACCGGCTCAATGCCTGCAAAGCCATGGTCGAGCGCGCTGCGCCGAGCCCGGCCGCGCGGCAAACCGCCGAGCTGCAAAAATGCCGACAGATCATCAAGGAATGGACCTTGCGCGACTCCCGCATGAGCGTGGACGAAAACGGCAAGCCGGTGCAGTGATCGATCGTAGCCCGCGTGAGCAGAGCGATACGCGGGACGACCGCGCATATCGCTCTGCTCATGCGGGCTACGGGTTGGCACTCGGATGCAGCACCGGGCGAAATCCCGCCGCGAACGCTCGTACCGTCGAAGGCGGCGTCAACAGCTTCGCGTCATGGAGCGCGCGTTCAACCTTGCTGTAACCTGCCGGCGACCATTTCAGCGCCGTGCTCCGCGCGATCAGGAAACTGTCGCCGCCGTCCTGCACCATCGTGCCATCAGGCAACCTCTCGGGTTTCATCGGCAGCGGATGCAGCTTCTTTCCGCTCGCCAGCCGCTCGCGATGTAGCACCGCGTCCATGTCCGGCGCGTGCAGGTCCGTGACGCCATTGCCATGCTCCCAAGCCGCGCGAAAACGGTTGGCTTCCTCGCGCCGGCAGAAGAAGCACGGCCGGTGGCCGGCGGCGAAGGCGGTGGCCTCGTCGAGGAAGAACAGCTCGGTCCAGCTTCGACCGCCCATCACCTTGCGGCGGCGGCCGCGGAACTGGAGTACGCAGATGAGCCAGGCTGGGGACGACCAGCGCTTGCGCAGGAGCGTCTTGGTCGCGGGGTCGTGGATGATGCCGCGGTTGCCGACAAAGAGGCCGCGATGCGGAGTGACGATGATTTCGCCGGTCGGAGTGACGCGGTTTTGGAGGGGCATGGCGTTTCTTCTCCCTCTCTCCGCCCTTGCGGGGAGAGGGTTGGGGACAGGGGCAATCCACTTGCACGGTGAGAGACGAACTCGCCGAGAACCCCCTCACCCGGCGCTTCGCGCCGACCTCTCACCGCAGGCGGGGCGAGGTGACTTCTAAGCCGCCCCATCCCGCAGCGGCGGGGCAAAGGACAGCGCGGTGTCCCAGGGAAAGAAGATCCAGGTGTCCTGCGACACTTCGGTGATGAAGGTGTCGACCAGCGGCCTGCCCTTCGGTTTGGCATAGACGGTGGCGAAATGCGCGTCCGGCATCATCTCGCGCACCAGCTTGCCGGTCTTGCCGGTATCGACGAGGTCGTCGACGATCAGGAGCCCCTTGCCGGTGCCGCCGCCGAGCGCGGCGGTGTCGGCGGAAATAGCTTTCAGTACCTTCAGATCGCCCTGCTTGTTGTGGTCGTAGCTCGCGATGCAGACGGTGTCGATGATTCGCACGCCGAGCTCGCGCGCCACGATCGCGGCCGGCACCAGCCCGCCGCGGGTGATCGCGATGACCGCATGGAACGGGCCGACCTCGTTGAGCCGCCAGGTCAGCGCCCGGCAATCCCGGTGGAACTGGTCCCAGGAGACCGGAAAGGCCTTTCCGGCCCGCTCCTGGGCGATCAGGTCTGAATTTTTCTCAACCATGTCCTACCCGCTGTTGGCCAACAATTATCGCGCCACGTTCAATCCCGCCAGCATCTCCTTGACCGCGTTCATCGCGGCCTCGAGCTTTTCCGCATCGCGCGAGCGCACCACGAGATTGGTGTTGGGCTTCTGGTTCTCGTCCGTGAAGGGATAGCTGCCGATGATGGTGTCGGGATGGGCATTGGCGATCTGCCGCAACGGTCCGCCGATGTCGCCCTCGCGCGCGTTGGCGCGCACGCTGTCGGAGAGCATCTTCACCCCCGATTTCAGCTTCGGCGCGACGATGTCCATCATCGCCTGCATGATGGTGGGAATGCCGGCCATCACGATGACATTGCCGAGCTTGAAGCCGGGCGCCAGGATGGTCGCGCTCTGGATCAATTCGGCGCCGTCGGGAATCCGCGCCATGCGCAGCCGCGCCTCGTTCAGATCCTGCCCGCTCCAGCGCTCGCGGAAACGCGCCACTACCTCGGGATGGTGATCGATGCCGACGCCAAAGGCTTTCGCGACGCTGTCGGCGGTGATGTCGTCATGGGTCGGCCCGATGCCGCCGGTGGTAAAGACGTAGCTGTAGCGGTGGCGCAGCGCATCCAGCGCCGCGACAATGTCAGCCTCCTCGTCGGCAACGACCCGCACCTCCTTCAGGTCGATCCCGATGTTGGTGAGGTACTCCGCGATAAAGCCGATGTTCTTGTCCTTGGTCCGCCCGGACAGGATCTCGTCGCCGATCACCAATAAGCCCGCGGTGACGATCTCGTTCATGACCATTCCCTGCTTTGCCCGCTTTTCCGTGCGCCGTACACAAACTTGCCGGGCCAACACCTTGAAGTCACGGGCCTTTGCTGCCGAAATAAGCACCGATCAGCCATTTTTTCAGGCAGAGGCGCCGCCGTCCATCCCAAATGCGGTTTCCCCCTGCATATCGCGCTGGCCCGGGCCTTGCTACCACCCGGTCAAGTCATGCACTGTTGCGCATGGCGCAAACACATGTCGGGTTCTATGGCAGTTGCGTTTGATGAGATGAACGGCTCCGGGGCAGACCTTCGCCGCGCCTATCAGGAGCTCTCCCGCTGGCTCAAGGAGACGCCGCCGGACGCCCTGGAATATCGCCGGCAGGAAGCCGAGCTGCTGTTTCGCCGGATCGGCATCACCTTCGCCGTCTATGGCGACTCCGAAGCCCAGGAACGGCTGATCCCGTTCGACGTGATTCCCCGCATCCTGTCGGGCAAGGAATGGACGCTCCTGGAAAAAGGGCTGCGCCAGCGCGTGAAAGCGCTGAACATGTTCCTGAAGGACATCTATCACGGCCGCGACATCCTCCGCGCCGGCATCGTGCCGGAAGACCTGATCTTCCAGAACCCGGTATTCCGCCCCGAGATGAACGGCCAGGACGTGCCGCACGACGTCTATGTCCACATTGCCGGCATCGACGTCATCCGGGTCGACGACCAGGATTTCATCGTCCTGGAGGACAATGCGCGCACGCCCTCGGGCGTGTCCTACATGCTGGAAAACCGCGAGATCATGATGCGGCTGTTTCCGGATCTGTTCGCCCGCCACAAGGTGGCGCCGGTCGAACGCTATCCGGACGAGCTGCTCGCCGCGCTCCGCTCGGTCGCGCCGCATAGCGCATCGAGCGAGCCGACGGTCGCGCTGCTCACGCCCGGCGTCTACAATTCCGCCTATTACGAGCACTCCTTCCTCGCCGACAAGCTCGGCATCGAATTGGTCGAGGGGCGCGACCTCGTCGTCAAGAACA
>JAFAUV010000224.1 GCA_019243075.1 Bradyrhizobium sp. | reverse complement strand
CGGCAATGACGGTGAGCGCGCCTTCTGGGTGCGGGCACTGGAGCACGGCCAGATCAGGGATGGCGATCTCGACCACGCGATCGGCCTGATGACCAAGCATCGCGCGCTGGAAGACACGATGAGCCGCGCCCAGCATTACGGCGCCATGGTGATCGATGCGCTGGCGTTGTTCCCGGCCTCGCCGATGCGCTCGGCGCTGGAGCAGGTCGTGGCCTTCTGCCTCGCGCGGTCGCATTAAGATGCTCTCGGGTTCGCTACCAATTGCGAATTAGCTCAGCACCCCCGCATGCACCCACCAGGCTGGATGGTCGCGGCGGATGGCATCGGAGGCGGCATGGGCCTTCGAGCCCTCGGCAAAAATCGCAAAGCAGCTCGCGCCGGATCCCGACATGCGCGCCAACAGCGCGCCGTCGCGCGCCCGAAGCGCGGAAAGCACCTCGCCGATGACCGGCTGGATGCGCATTGCCGGCGCTTCGAGATCGTTGGGAACGACGGCAAGCGCCTCGATCCAGTCGCCGACCGACGCGCCGCCATCGGGCCAGGACGGCGATTCGAGCACGTCGGTGGCGCCGACGAGCAGCTCGCCATTGCGTAAACCCAGCGCCGAAAAGACCTCCCTGGTCGCGACGGGAACGCGGGGATTGACCAGCACCAATGGAAGCTTCGGCAGGCTGAGCGGCATCAGGCCATCGCCGACCCCCGTCATGTCGCAGGCGCGCGAGGCGAGGCACACCGGCACGTCGGCGCCGGTCTTCAGCGCCACGTCGCGCAATCGCGCGTCGTCGAGCGCGAGGCCGTTCAGCCGCGCCAGGAGCCGCAATGCCGCCGCCGCATCGGCCGAGCCGCCGCCAATGCCGGCGGCCACCGGCAGCACCTTCTCGAGGGTGAAAGCACCGAGCTTCAGATCGGGGATGCACTCGGCCAGCAGATTGGCCGCCTTGAGCACCAGATTGTCCAAAGTCTCGCCGCAGGCCTCCGCCTGCGGACCCGTGGTCGCCAGCGACAGCTCGGGTCCGGGATCGAGCGTGAGACGATCGACGCAGTCGGCGAATGCCACCACGCTTTCAAGATCGTGGTAGCCGTCGACCCGGCGTCCGATCACCCGCAACGTCAGGTTGATCTTGGCGCGCCCCTCCTCGGTCAGCATCGGCAACAAGCCCCCAAAGCCCACAGCCTCGCCGATCAGCCGCCCTTGCCGTCCTCTTTGCCGTCTTCCTTCTTCTTGTCCTCGGAGGCGGCGGTCGACGAGGATGACGACGCATCGTCAGGCATGCCGTTCTCGATCTTGGCCTCGATCTTCGGCAGATCCTCCGGCTCCGGCTTGAGGTCGCGGGCATGGGACCACTGGAATTTGGCTTCCAGCTTGCGGCCGACCTTCCAATAGGCATCGCCCAGATGGTCGTTGATGGTCGGATCCTCGGGCTTGAGGTCGATGGCGCGCTCGAGGTTCTTCACCGCCTCCTCGTAATTGCCGATGCGGTAGTAGGCCCAGCCAAGCGAATCCACGATGTAGCCGTCGTCGGGACGCTGCTCGACGGCACGCTTGATCATCTTCATGCCTTCGTCGAGATTGACGCCCTGATCGATCCAGGAATAGCCGAGATAGTTCAGGACATGCGGCTGGTCCGGCTGCAGCTCGAGCGCCTTTTTCATGTCGGCCTCGGCCCTGGGCCACTGCTTGGAACGCTCCTCGCAGATGCCGCGATAGTAATAATAGACGCTGTTGGCCTTGTCGTTGCCGTCCGGCAGGGCATCGATGCCCTTGGAATAGGTGTCGGTGCAGTCGGCGAACTTCTTGCGCCCGCGCTCGATATTGCCCAGCGCCATGATGGCTTCGAGATCCTTCGGGTCGCCCGCCACCACGTCCTTCAGGATCTTGATCGCCTCGTCGCTGCGGTCGGCAGCGTCGAGATCAGTCGCGAGCTGTATCTGCGCGTTGCGCTTCAAGGGCGAAGAGGCCGGCACGCGCTCATAGACCTTGATCGCCATCTGCGGCTTCTTCACCGTCTCGTAGAGGTCGGCGAGCGACAACAGCGC
This sequence comes from Bradyrhizobium sp., assembly GCA_019243075.1. Lineage (GTDB taxonomy): Bacteria > Pseudomonadota > Alphaproteobacteria > Rhizobiales > Xanthobacteraceae > Bradyrhizobium. Next base: position 584 of record JAFAUV010000224.1, on the reverse strand, counting down.
CAACGGATGACTGGGCTCCAGATAGAGCGCAAGCTGCAGATAGACCAGCGCGAGGTCCTCGCCGCCGCGGCGCGTCAGCGTTGCGCCGATGCCATAGAGCGCCTCCGCCGCGCCTCCTTGCGCCGAATCGGCCAGCGGCGGCAGCTTCTTGCCGGCCCTGGTGTCGCGGATGCCTTCGACCACCAGCGGATGACGCGCCAGCTTCTTGTCAAAGGCCGCGTAGATGGCTTCCGCCGCCTTGTCGTCCTTGTTGCGCGAGAGCCAGCGCGCATAGGAATCGGCGACACGCAGCATGGAATCATCGAGCTTGTAGGCCCGCTCGAAGCGCGTGCCCGCGTCCTTCTCCTTGTTTGCGAGCTCGTCGATCATGCCGGCATGCAGATCCTTGAACAGCGGATACCATTCCGGCCCGGTCAGCTTGTCGATGCTGGCGACAGCGCCCTTGGCATCACCTCCGCCGTAAGCCGCCCAGGCCGACAGCAGCGTGGCGACGAGGTCGGTGATCGGGCCGCGGATCGACTGGTTGATGTTGAGTTGCGCCGGGCCGTATTTCTTCTGCTTCAGATCCTGCACGCCGACGACCA
>JAFAUV010000163.1 GCA_019243075.1 Bradyrhizobium sp. | reverse complement strand
AGCATGTAGACGTCGTAGCCGCGCTTCAGCAGAAATTCGATGAAGCTCTGGCCGGGGATCATGTCGAGTATGTAGCCGCGGTTGGTGGTCGCCATCACGATCAGGACCGGCACGCGGTACACTTCATCGGCGAGCGGCCGGTAGTGGTAGAGGTTCATGGTGCCGCGGGCATGCAGGATGTCCTTCGGCATCGAGCCGAGGCTCGGCCCGGAGGTCTGGAAATACTCGACGCCCTTGATGGAGCGCTGGATCGCGCGCCCTACCTCGGACTGGATCCGCTCCGGGATCGACGCCAGGTCGAGGCCCGCGGGCGCGTTCATTTCGATTCTCCGGGAGGCGGGGCTGCGGCGGAGGCAGCCGGCGGCCGCCGGGTGCGCGGCGGCCTAGGCGCACTGGCGTACATGGAAGACGAGGCGGCTGCATTCATCTGCTGCAGCATCACCTTGATCTCGTTGAGCTGGCTTTCGATGTTCTGCAGCCGCTCGGCCATGCCGATCATCTGCGCCCGGCTCGGCAGGTTCATGTTCAGGAGATATTTCTCCATGACATCGCCGAGCTGCCTTTGCGCGCCCGCGCTGGCGCCGCCGGCCTGGTTCATGGCCTTGGAGAACTCCGGCGACGACATGGTCTTGTTGGCGAGGGCGTTGAACCCCTTCTCCATCTCGCCGATCATGGTTTGCCACAATGCGACCGGATCGCTGCCCTTGTCCGCCATCGGCTTCCTCCTGTAACTTCGGGGCGTCGGGGCCCTTCTTTTCCGCCATACCATACCCTTGCGACGGGACGGTCAACACGCTCGGCGGCGCCGACACACGCTGCTACCGCCAAATTTCCTTCTGCGGCGCGACAAAGCGTGTCATAGAGTTTCCGGAGCACTACAAGGAAGAATACTGCCAGGAAACGACGAGAGGAAATCCCGTGCCATCCGTCGCCCACCAGCCGCCACGAACCGCCCGCGCCAACGGCATCGACATTTGCTACGAGATTTTCGGCGAGCGCGATGCCGAGCCGATGATCCTGATCATGGGCCTCGGCGCGCAGATGGTGCTGTGGGATGACGAGTTCTGCGAGCGGCTCGCCGCGCGCGGCTTTCGCGTCATCCGCTTCGACAATCGCGACATTGGCCAATCCTCGCAACTGACCGGCGGCAAGCGGCTCGGCGCATTCGAACTGCTGAAGCTGCGCATGCTGAAAATCCCGGTCGCCGCGCCCTACAAGTTGCGCGACATGGCCGAGGATACCGTCGCCCTGATGGACGTGCTCGGCATCCGCTCGGCGCATCTGGTCGGCGCCTCGATGGGCGGCATGATCGCCCAGGAGATCGCGATCATCTTTCCGGAGCGGGTTCGCTCGCTGACTTCGATCATGTCGACGACCGGTAACCCCCGCGTGCCGCCGCCGACGCGGGAGGCGGCCGCCATGCTGATGGCACCGCCGCCGAAGACGCGCGACGAATACATCGCCCGTTTTGCCCAGACCTGGAAAATCCTGCGGGTCGGTAGTTTCCCCGAGGACGAGGCGCTCGACCGCGCGCGCGCCGAGCGCACCTATCAGCGCGGGCTCAATCCGGCGGGCGTCGGCCGCCAGCTTCGCGCCATCCTCGCCTCCGGCAGCCGCAAGGAGCGCCTTCGCAACGTCAAAGCGCCGACGCTCGTCATTCACGGCACCGTCGATCCGCTGGTGCATCCGATGGGCGGCCAGGACACCGCGGCCTCGATCCCCGGCGCGAAGCTCCTGATGATCGAAGGCATGGGCCATGCGATCCCGATGCCGATGTGGCAACAGATCATCAGTGCGATCGACACGCACGCGCATGGGGCGGCGAAAAAGGCGGCGTAGGTTTCAGAGAATGCAGGGTGGGCAACGCGAAGCGTGCCAACCGCCCGCGAGCAAGTTGCCGGAATCGCGGGCACGTCCGCGCAGGCTTGACGCGAATTCGGAAAAATCACCCCGCCGGGCAAAGTAGTTCGGGCCAAGTCATCGACCAAGCGCGCCTACCCACCCGCCCAGACATCCAGCACGTAGCGGTTGTTCGCGCCCATCTCCTCGATCCAGCGCGCGCCGGCCTCGCTGTCGGCGCCGCTTCGCTCGCGATAGAGCGCGACGAGGGCGGCCTTGACCTCCGGCTCCATCCGGCCGCCGTCGCCGCAGACAAAGATCACCGCGCCCCGCTCGATCAGTTGCCAGACCTTGTCCTTCCCGGCTGCGACCAGATGCTGCACATAGGTCTTCGAAGGGTTCGCGCGGGAGAAGGCGGTGAAGAGCTCGGTGACGCCATCAGCCGCAAACGCCTTCAGCTCGTCGGCATAGATGAAATCCTGCTCGGGGTGGCGGCAGCCGAAGAACAGCATCGCCGGCCCCAGCACGGCGCCCTTGGCCTTGTAAGCGGCGCGCTCCTGCAGGAAGCCGCGGAACGGCGCGAGCCCCGTGCCCGGCCCAATCATGATGATCGGTACCGACGGATCATCGGGCAGGCGGAAGCCGGCCTTGGTCTCGCGGATGGTGGCGTGAATGGTCTCGCCGGGGCGGCGGCCCGCGAGATAGTTCGAGCAGACGCCTTTGTAGATACCGCGCCCGGAGCTCGCCGTGCCCTCGACGACGCCGACGGTGATGCTGCAACGCGCCGGATTTCCCGAGGGCGAGGAGGAGATGGAGTAATAGCGCGGCGCCAACAGCGACAGCATTTCGAGATAAGCGTGGAACGGCAATTCGCAGGCCGGAAACTCCTCCAGCAGGTTGAACACCGATTTGCGCTTGCCCAGAACTTCCGTGCGATAGCGTTCGCTGGAGGCCGCATCCTCGCCGACATAGGCGAGCAGCCTTGGTTTGGTCACCGGACAGCGCGTCTGCTCCGACATGATCTGGATCTGCTTCCTCGTCGCGACCTGCTGCAGCTCGACGAATTCGGTGAGCAGGCGGCCGACCGAGACGGCCTCGCCGACCGGCAATTGCGCGCGGCGTCCCTCCGCAGTCTGCAGGCGGATCTGGTCCGCCGG
>JAFAUV010000138.1 GCA_019243075.1 Bradyrhizobium sp. | reverse complement strand
CTATCGCACCAAGCTGATCGTCGTGACGGACGGCGAGCGCATTCTTGGTTTGGGGGATCTCGGGGCCAATGGCATGGGCATTCCGGTCGGAAAGCTCTCGCTCTACACCGCCTGCGCCGGCGTGCATCCCGAGCAATGCCTGCCGGTGACGCTCGATGTCGGCACCAACAATGAAGAGTTTCTCAACGACCCCTATTACATCGGCCTGCGCCAGAAACGCATCACGGGTCCGGCCTATGACGAGTTCGTCGACGAGTTCATGACCGCCGCGCGCGCGGCCTTCCCCGGCGTCCTGATCCAGTTTGAGGATTTCGCCAATCACTCGGCCTTCCGCCTGCTGCACAAATATCGCGATCAAGCCTGCGTCTTCAACGACGATATCCAGGGCACTGCGGCCGTGGCGCTGGCCGGCCTGTTCTCCGCGCTGCGCGTGACCGGCGGCAAGCTCAGCGATCAGACCGTGCTGTTCCTCGGTGCCGGCGAAGCCGCAACCGGCATCGCCGACCTCATCGTGTCTGCCATGATCGCCGAAGGGATGTCGGAGGCCGATGCGGTTCGGCGCAACTGGCTGGTGGACTCGCGCGGCCTGGTCGTGAGAGACCGCCCAGGCTTGCATGGCCACAAGCTGCGTTATGCGCATGAGCAGGCGCCAATCTCGGATTTCCTCGCCGCGATCGAAACGCTCAAACCTACGGCGATCATCGGCGTTGCCGCGGTCGGCGGCGCCTTCACGCCCGAGGTGTTGCAGGCGATGGCAAGGCTCAACGAGCAGCCGATCGTGTTCGCGCTTTCCAATCCGACCTCCAAGGCGGAATGTTCCGCCGAGCAAGCCTACCGTCACACCGGCGGCCGGGCGCTGTTCGCTTGCGGCAGCCCCTTCGATCCAGTCAAGCACGACGGCAGGACTTTCGTGCCGCGTCAGGGCAACAACTCCTACATCTTCCCCGGCCTCGGCCTGGGTGCGATCGCGAGCGGCAGCAAGCTGGTCACCGACGAGATGTTCATGGCGGCGGCGCACACGCTGGCAAATTCCGTCAGCGAAGCCGATCTGATGCAGGGCAGCCTTTATCCCGCGCTGCCGCGCATCCGGGAGGTCTCGGCGCAGATCGGCGCGGCGGTTGCCGACGTCGCATATCAGCGCGGCCTCGCGGCAGGACCTCCGCCCAACGACACGATCGGTTTCATTCAGTCGCAGATGTACGATCCGCGCTATTGAGGGACGCCCTCAGCCGCGCTGCAACAGCCGGCGCAAAATGCGGATATCGGTCTGGCTTTCGATGTCGAACACGGTGTCTATCAGGCGCGTCGTGGTGTCGCGTCCCAATACCGGGACGATGAGGTCGCGCGCCTTGTCGATCACCTCGTCCCGGTTCATCGGGTTGCGCGGTGTGCCGCGCACCGCGGAGATGCGCTCCGAGAGATGGGTGCCATCGTCCAGATCGATCTCGACGATGGTTTCGCGCGCCGGCAGCAGCTTGGCCAATTCGTCATCACGCACCAGGTTGACCTTGGCACGCTGCTTCAGGATGCCGGCCTCCTGCATGCGCGCTTTGTCGTGCGCGGCCTGGAACGACACGGTCTTGTCAATCAGCATCACCGCGACCATGTGCTGCATGCAGATGTCAGGGATGTCGCGGTTGTCGACGACATTGGCCACCGACGGCGCCAGCCGTACCGTAACCTTTCTTACCTGATCGGCGTCGAAGGATTTCTTGGCGCGGATCGCCTCGATGGCATCGAGGGGCCCCTGGATCGGCGAGCCGACCGCCCATTTCTTGATGTCAGTCTGAGTTATTTCGTAGCGGTCGCCGAGTTTCTCGACCAGCCGCTCGGGCTGCGCCTTTGGCGCGTAGGCAACGAAGAAACTGTCGGCACCCGAGAAGATATCGTCGACGCCGTTCCAGCCCGATTGCACCGCAAGCGCCGCCGTCACGCCGTCGCGCGCCGTCATTCCCGCGAACACAAAGGCCTTCTCGATGTGATCGGTATCGCGCCGCCATGCGGTGAAGCCGGAGGATTGCTGGGCGGCATAGTCGAGCGCCCAGCGCATCTGGCGGGTGTCGAGGCCTACCGCGCAGGAGGCCGCCGCTGCGGCGCCGAACGTCCCGGCGATGCTGTGCGTCGAAAGGCTGCTC
>JAFAUV010000061.1 GCA_019243075.1 Bradyrhizobium sp. | reverse complement strand
AGTTCGCAGCGCCGCGACATGTCGAAAATCCTTGTGTCCTGCCCCGGCGGCCGGTTGGCGCCTCGGGGATCCCAAAATCCGTCTTCCTTGAGAGGGAGCGCGCGGACGTATAGGGGGGAAGCCCGGATACGTCAAGGCTCGGGCCGGCAGAGGCAGCGGCAAGATGCGCTTTTTCGCAAGGGCGTTCCGGCACTTAAGCCATCATATAAAGGGCACATTCGGGTTCGAAGACAAAACCGCCGTTGCCGCGGACGGTCGGCCAATGGCCGAACCTGACAGCTCTGCGATCGCCGGCGATTTCCCGGAAATTTGCGTTGCCTGCCGGAGTTTATTGCTTAGATGACAGAGACCGCGCCTGGGCTTTAAGGACTGCCGCGCCGTGAGACAGACAATTGCGAATTCGGCCCGATCGGCGCGATGGGTGGCGGCCTCGCTTGTTGCCGGCGTGTCTCTGGCTGCGGCGCATCCGGCCTCGGCGCAAGGCAAGCTCGAGGCGCAATATGAGGCCTCGCTCGCCGGCATTCCCGTCGGCAAGGGCGCCTGGAATGTCGAAATCGGCGACGATTCCTATGCCGCTGCGGCCAGCGGCGGCACCACAGGACTGTTGAAGACCATCGCCAATGGCTCCGGCACCGGCGCGGCGCAGGGGCGCATCGTCAATGGCGCGCTGGTTCCCCAGGCCTACCAGGCCTCGACTACCACCTCGAAGAAGTCCGAGACCATCCACATCACGCTGGCGAACGGCAATGTGAAGGAGTTCGGCATCGAGCCGGAACCCCCCGTCGATGCCGACCGCATCCCGGTCACCGATGCGCACAAGAAGGGCGTGTTCGATCCGATGACGTCCTCGCTCCTGCGCGTGCCCGGCAATGGCGAGGTGCTCTCGCCGGAGGCCTGCCGCAACGGCGCGGCCGTGTTCGACGGCCGCATGCGCTATGATCTGAAGCTCGATTTCAAGCGCATGGAAACGGTAAGGGCCGACAAGGGCTATTACGGCCCGGCGGTGGTCTGCGCGGTCTATTTCACGCCGATCGCGGGCTATATCCCGGACCGCCCGGTGATCAAATATCTGGCCGGTCAGCGCAATATCGAGATCGCCTTTGCGCCGATCACGGGCACCCGCATCCTCGTACCGTTCCGCATGGTGATCCCGACCCCGCTCGGCACCGCCATGCTGGAGGCGACCTCGTTCGTGACCCAGGCGACGCCGCCGCACGTGGCCAAGACGCAGTGATCCTTTCTTCCTTCTCCCCTCGCGGGAGCCATGACAAACTGCAGGAGTCCTGTTGACTCCCGCTCGATTCTGATTCGACTCGGAGCATCGGAAAATTTAAGGAATTGGGACGTCAAACCGTCGCTTGTTTCGCCGCAATAAACTTGATCTAGTGCTGACTCCAAGTTGCCAGCGCGAGATGTTGCGGTGAACGAAGCCGGTTACTGGGAAGAGTCAGCGATTCGGCCGCGATTCGTTCTAGACTCGTTCGCAAGCTTAAATGAACGCCCCATATCTTCGTCGAAGCGTCGCAATCTGAAACACATTTGAGAGTACGCAAGGCCAAAAGCCGGCGCACCAGAAACACCCGAAGATATGGCCTTCTCCCCTCAATCAGGGTTCGCGAATGATCGCGCACCCGGCGCTGATGTCACCGCGGTGCTCGGCCCCACCAACACCGGCAAGACGCATCTGGCGATCGAGCGGCTGCTCGCGCATTCGTCTGGCCTGATCGGCCTGCCGCTGCGGCTGCTGGCGCGCGAGGTCTACAACAAGATCGCCGATCGCGCCGGGGTTGACAGCGTCGCGCTGATCACCGGCGAGGAGAAGATCAAGCCGAAGAACCCGCGCTTCTGGGTATCGACCGTCGAGGCGATGCCGCGCGATCTCGACGTGTCGTTCCTCGCCGTCGACGAGATCCAGATCGCTGCCGATCTCGAGCGCGGCCATGTCTTCACCGATCGTATCCTGAACCGCCGCGGCCGCGACGAGACCATGCTGCTTGGCGCCGCGACCATGCGCCCGATCATCGAGCGGCTGTTGCCGGGGGCGTCCCTGGTCACGCGGCCCCGGCTGTCGCAGCTCGAATTCGCCGGCGACCGCAAGATCACGCGGCAGCCGCGGCGCACCGCCATCGTCGCCTTCTCGGCGGAAGAGGTCTATGCGATCGCGGAATTGATCCGCCGCCAGCATGGCGGCGCGGCGGTGGTGCTGGGCTCGCTCTCGCCGCGCACCCGCAACGCCCAGGTAGCGATGTTCCAGAACGGCGAGGTCGATTATCTTGTCGCCACCGACGCCATCGGCATGGGGCTCAATCTCGATGTCGACCACGTCGCTTTTGCCTCCGACCGGAAATATGACGGATATCAGTTCCGCCGGCTGACGCCCTCCGAATTCGCGCAGATCGCCGGGAGAGCGGGCCGCGCCACGCGCGACGGCACGTTCGGCACGACGGGCCGCTGCGAGCCGTTCGAGCCCGAGCTCGTCAATGCGCTGCAAAACCACACGTTCGACAGCGTCAAGGTGCTGCAATGGCGCAATTCGAAGCTGGATTTCTCCTCGTTGGGCAGCCTGCAGGTCTCGCTCGCCCGGCCGCCCGGCCATGAGGCGCTGACCAGGGCGCCGATTGCCGAGGACATGCGCGTGCTCGATCACGTCGCCCGCGACGCGGATATCCGCGACATCGCCCATGGCGCGGCCGCGGTGGAACGGCTGTGGGAGGCCTGCCAGATACCTGACTACCGCAAGATCGCGCCCGCTGCGCATGCGGAACTGGTGGCCACCCTGTTCGATTTCCTGATGCGCAAGGGAAAGATCCCGGACGGCTGGTTCGCGGCCCAGGTCGATCAGGCCGATCGCACCGACGGCGACATCGATACGCTATCGGGACGCATCGCGCAGATCCGCACCTGGACCTTTGTCGCCAATCGGCCGGATTGGCTGGCCAGTCCCGAGCATTGGCAGGAAATCACGCGAGACGTCGAAAATAAATTGTCGGACGCGCTGCATGAACGGCTCACGGAGCGTTTCGTTGACCGTCGTACCAGTGTATTGATGCGCCGCCTGCGGGAGAACACGGTTTTGAGTACGGAAATCGGCAAGACTGGCGAGGTCATCGTCGAGGGGCACGCGATCGGCCGGCTCGACGGCTTTACGTTTGCGCCGGACGCCGCGGAAGCGGGATCGGATGCCAAGGCGCTGCAGGCCGCCGCCCAGCAGGTGGTGGCGCGCGAGATCGATGCGCGTGCCGAGAAACTGGGTGCGGCAGCCGACGAGCAGTTCGTGCTCACCTCCGACGGCACCATCCGCTGGACCGGCGATGCCGTGGCCAGGCTGGTCGCGGCCGAGGACGCGCTGCATCCCCGGCTGCGCATCATCGCCGACGAGCGGCTGACCGGCGCCTCGCGCGAGAAGGTCGAGGCGCGGCTCACGCTCTGGCTGAAGACGCATATCGAAAAGCTGCTGCTGCCGATGTTCGAGCTTTCCAGGGCCGAGGACGTCGCGGGCATTGCGCGCGGCATCGCGTTCCAGCTCGTGGAAGCGCTCGGCGTGCTGGAGCGCAACAAGATTTCTGCCGAGATGAAGGATCTCGACCAGTCCTCGCGCGCGACCTTGCGGAAATATGGCGTGCGCTTCGGCGCCTATCACATCTATTTCCCGGGTCTCTTGAAGCCCGCCGCGCGTGCGCTCGCCGCGCTGCTGTGGGCATTGAAGCGCGACGATGTCGATCTCACCGTCTTGTCCGGCGCGCAGCATCTGGCAAGCTCCGGCCGCACCTCGTTTCCGGTCGACAAGCAGCTTGCCCGCGATGCCTATCGTGTGCTCGGCTATCGCCAATGCGGCGAGCGCGCGGTGCGCGTCGATATCCTGGAACGGCTCGCCGATCTGATCCGCCCGGCGCTGGCGTGGCGCGAGAACTCCCCGGGCGAGAAGCCGGCCGGCGCGTTCGATGGCCGCAGCTTCGTCGTGACCCAGGCGATGACCTCGCTCACGGGGTCGGCCGGCGAAGACTTCGCCTCGATCCTGCGCGCGCTCGGCTATCGCATGGAGCGCCGGCCGCCCTTGCCGCCGAAGCCGGTGGTGGTGGAAACGGTTGCCGCGGAAACGCCGGTCGAAGGAGCGGCCGTCGCGCCGCTCGATGTTGCGGCTGAAGCGGCAGTGGAAGCCGCTGCTGTCGAGCCGCCTGCGGAAGTTGAAGCTGTCCTGGTCGATCAGCCGGTCACCGGCGATCCCGCCCCGTCGGCCGCGCTGTTACCGGAGGTCACGCCGCCGACGACCGGCGCGGCGACCTCCGCGGTCGTCGAAGCGCAGCCGCAAGCCGTCGCCGAGCCGGAAACGCTGACGGCAGCAGATGCCACGGCGCAGGCCGCCGAGACATCAGCCGAAGCCGCCCCGGCTGCCGAAGCGCCGGCTAGCACCGCGAGCGCGGAAGCGGAGCCGGCCGCTCCGGCCGAGCCCGCGCTGGTCGAAGTCTGGCGTCCCGGCGGCCGCGGCGAAGAGCGCCGGCCGCGGCATGAGCGCGGCGGTCGCCATCGCCATGGCCGGGCGCAGCGCCAGGATGGTGCCGGTGCCGAAGCCCAGCCGGCCCAGGAAGGGAAAAAGCAAGGGGAAAAGCAAGGCGAAAAGCAAGGCGAAAAGCAAGGCGAGAAGCAAGGAGAAAGGCACGGCGACAAGCGCGAGCGGCATCGTCATCATGGCCGCCGCGATTTCCGTAAACCGGGCGCCGCGCCGGCCGATCCTGCCGTCGCGCCGCCCGAGGCCGCGCCCGCGCGCGAGCCGTCTCAAGAGCAGCGTGGCGACCGCCGCGAGCGCCTTGAGGGCAAGGACCGCGACCGCGACAACAACAAGCGCGAGAAATTCGGCGAGCGTCAGGGCGAGCGCCGCGATGATCGCGACCGCCGTGACCGCGGCCGCGATCGCGACAAGGGCCGCGACAAGCGCGACCGCGAGAGCGGACCGGCGCTGCGGCACTATGCGACATCGCAGAACCCGCGCGAGCGCGGTTCGAGCGCCGACCCCAATTCGCCCTTCGCCAAGCTCGCGGCGCTGAAGGAGCAGCTTGCGGGCGGCAATCGCAAGGAATAGCGCGCCACTTGGATCGCCAGCGCCTGGACAAGTTTCTGTGGCACGCGCGGGTCGTCAAGGCCCGCGCCAGCGCGGTTCAGCTCGTGGAACGCGGTTATGTGCGCATCAACGGCGTGCGCGAGACCTCGCCGGGCCACGCGGTGAAGGTAGGCGACGTGCTCACGGTCGCGCTCGACCGCTCCGTGCGCGTGTTGAAGGTGGTCTGCTTTTCCGAGCGGCGCGGCGATGCCGCTGCCGCGCGCGTGCTCTACGAGGAATTGCACGCTCGGACCCAGTAACTGATGCCGTTTCGGGATTCAATTCTTGGTCCCGCTTCCCTTGCGGCAGTGGGCTTACTGCGCTAGGCAAACCAGCAAATTTCGACTGTATCCGGAGTCCTGGATGACTTACGTCGTCACCGAAGCCTGCATCAAATGCAAATATACCGATTGCGTTGAGGTCTGCCCCGTCGATTGCTTTTACGAGGGCGAGAACATGCTGGTGAT
>JAFAUV010000040.1 GCA_019243075.1 Bradyrhizobium sp. | reverse complement strand
TGATCTCCCTCATGCGGCGCGCGATCGCAGGATAGTCGTCGGCAGCATGGCTTAGCTGCATCGCCACATCTCCCTCTCATACCCGTCTTTCCCGGCAGGCTGGCGTGGATGAAAGGACGCCAAATCTCGTCAGTCAAGATGATGCGGTCCGGGCTGCGCTCGACGCTCCTCGGGCTTTACAATCACTCGCTCGGCGGCTCCGGCGCGGAGCACGCCAAGCTCGACGGGCTGCCCGATCCGGTCCGCATTCAGAAGGCGGATGAGATCGTCGGCGCCCGCGACCTTCAGCTTGTCCAGGGACAGGATGATATCCCCCGTGCGCAGCCCGGCTTTTTCGGCCGGGCCGTTCGGCAGGACTTCGCCGATCCTTATCGCAGTCGCCGCGGTGCCGGTCGCGACCGCGACCCGACGCGGGATCGGGACCGTTTGCGCGGCTATGCCGAGATGCGCCCGGCGGACGCGGCCATGGACGATGAGCTCGCCGAGGACGAACAGTGCGGTGTTGCTGGAGATGGCGAAGCACAGGCCCTGGGCGCCGCCGATGATCGCGGTGTTGATTCCGATCACCTCGGCCCTCGACGACACCAGCGCGCCGCCGGAATTACCAGGATTGAGCGCGGCATCGGTCTGGATGACGTCCTCGATGGTGCGGCCGGAGACCGAGCGGATCGATCGACCGAGCGCCGACACCACGCCGGCGGTGACCGTCGATTCAAATCCCAGCGGATTGCCGATCGCAACCACGAGCTGGCCGCGCTTGAGCCTTTTCGAATTGCCGAGCGCGGCATAGCGCAGCTCGCGCGCGCCGTCGGCGCGCAATAGCGCGAGGTCGGTATCGGCATCGACGCCGAGCACATGCGCGTCCGTGACAAAGCCCTCGACGTCGCGGAGCCTGATCTCCTTGGCCGAGCCGACGACATGGCTATTGGTCAGCACGAGACCGTCCGGCGAAATCACGATGCCCGAGCCGAGCCCGCCGCGCCCGTGCGCATTGCGCAGCTTCGGCCCGGTCTCGACCCGCACCACGGCGGGACCGACGCGCTCGGTCACGTCGATCACGGCGTTGGAATAGGCGTCCAGCAGCGATCGGTCGTCGATGGGGGCAGGCTCGTTCGTAGCCGCCGACAGGCCGTCGGCGGCGACATGAGAGGTAAAATCCAACATGGCGAAATTCCTTTGGCCTTGTCAGATGGCTACCCGCCAGCCACGGCGCAAGGGAGCGGAGCACCTCAGGGCGAGGAGCGCGCCTTCGCGCGTCTCCAACCATGGGGCCCGACTGGGGCCTCATCCTTCGCGACGCGGCCAACGGCGCTGCTCGGGATCGGGGAAAGAATCGCCGCGCCTCTATGGTGCGCGCCGCAAGCTGCCTCCGCGCGCCTTCACGGGATCGAGCAGCGACCAATCGCCTTCCGGCAGAACATGCCCCTTCGGGAATGGCGCGCGCAGCTCGAGCCCGAGCGAGCGCAGCACGCGATCGTCGCGGTAGTAGCATTGCAGGATGACCCGGGCGAGCGTCGCCGCCGGCACGCCGCCGCTGGCACGAAATTCCGTCACTACCGCCTCGCGCCAGGCCTCGTCGAGCTCGGCGAGCGGCTTTCCGGCCAGCTTCGCGAGATGGTCGAGCGCGGCAGCCACCATCCTGGTATCGCGGCCGAGCGTCGCCACGATGTCTCCCTGAATGACGGCGTCATCTGCGCCCGGCACTGCATATTCATCGCTTTCCGGGATCATCATGCCCGAGATGATGCGGAGATCATCGCGCTGCGCCGCCGTGAGAGGCTTTTCGGCAATCATCACTGCTCCTCAATCAAACAGATTGGCGAGGCGCTGCTTCATCTGGTCGGCGACGTAGAGCGCGATGGCCTGGATGGTGGACGTCGGGTTGACGCCGCCCGAGGTGACGAACACGCTGCCGTCGACGATGAAGAGGTTCTTCACGTCATGCGAACGGCCCCATTCGTTGACCACGGAGCGCGAGGGATCGGTCCCCATCCGCGCGGTGCCGAGCAGATGCCAGCCGCCCCAGGGAATCGGCGAATTGATGCAGATGTCGGTGGCGCCGAGCATATCGAGAATTTGGCGGCCGCGCGCCAGCCCATGCTCCATCATCTTCCTCGAGTTCGCGCTGATGGTGTAATCGATCCTGGGCGCCGGAATACCGTGGCTGTCCTTCAGCACGGGATCGAGCGTGACACGGTTGTGCTCCTCGGGAAGATCCTCGCAGATCGCGGAGACCCCGAGGCGATGGCCGTTGAGCCTGCGGAACACGCGGTGATGGTCCTTGCCCCACGGCAGAATGCCTTTCTGCTCGCCGACGACGGCCTCGAACACCGGCCCCGCACCACGCACGAACTGGATGCCATAGCCGCGCACGAAGCCGCGCGACAGGTCGGTGTCGTAGAACTCCTTGCTCCACAGGCAGGTCGGCGGTGCGCGGTTGGAGTCGGTCGGCTCCTTCACGAAGCCGTAAATCTGCGCATAGGGGTGGAACATCAGGTTCTTGCCGACCAGGCCGGACGAATTGGCAAGCCCGTTCGGAAACTTGCCGGAGGCCGAGTTGAGCAGCAGCCGCGGCGTGCCGACGCCGTTGCAGGCGATGATCACGACCTCCGCCGGCTGGAATTGCTCGACGCCGTCCTCGTCGTAATAGACGACGCCGGACGCCATGCCGTGCTCGTTGGTCGTGATCTCGCGCACGCGGCATTGGGTCCTGAGCTCGACGCCGGCGCGGATCGCATGCGGCCAATAGGTGATGTCGGTCGAGGCTTTGGCGCCCTGCGCGCAGGCCGGCGTGCAATGGCCGAGATTGATGCAGCGCGCCCTTCCCTCATAGTCCAGGGTCGCAACGGTCGTATCCGACGGCCACCAGTGCCAGCCGAGCTTGTTCATGGCCTTGCCGATCAAGGGACCCGAGAGCCCGAGCGGCTGCGGCGGCATCGGCGGATGGCTCAGCGGCGAGAGCGGATCGCCCGACAGGCCCGAGGTGCCCATCATGCGGTCGTTCTCCTCGAAGAACGGGGTGAGCGCGTCATAGTCGATCGGCCAGTCATCGGCGACGCCATCCAACGTCTTCACCTTGAAATCGGAAGGATGCAATCGCGGCCAATGCGCGGTGTACATCACCGTCGAGCCGCCGACGCCGTTGAAATTGACCACCTTGATCGGCGAATTGTCGTCGTTGATCGGATAGTCCTCGGGCCGACCGCGCACATTGGGGCTGGTCGACCACTCGCCATAAAATTTCGCCTCCCAGTCGCGGCCGGTGCTTGGATATTCCGACGGCTTCATCCAGCCGCCCTGCTCGAGACAGAGGATGTGCATCTTGGTCTCGGCCAGGGAATACGCCACCGCGGCGCCGGAAGCGCCGGCGCCGATGATCAGGACGTCCACGGGATCGTGCATTTTTTCCTTGTTTCCTCCAAAAGCTCGTCATTGCGAGCCTTGCTCGCAGTGACGATAGGGCGAGAGGTCCACGCTAGTCAAAGGTCGCGAGCCGGTGCAACCCTGCAAACGCCGCACGCATGGATGCGGGGTTTGTTCGCCTGCCGAAGACCGGCTAGCCTTCGGGCCAAATCGCGACACAAGTCACAACATAGGGGAGCGATCCGGGTGCCGACTTCGCCAAGCCACAATCCGCCGGACGGGAGATCGGGCCTCGATTTCGATGCCATCGTCATCGGCGCGGGGCTGTCCGGCATGTACCAGCTCTACCGGCTGCGCGAGCTCGGGCTGAAGGTGCGCGTGTTCGAGGCCGGCACCGAGGTCGGCGGCACCTGGTACTGGAATCGCTATCCCGGCGCGCGCTTCGATTCGGAAAGCTATTCCTATGGCTATTCCTTCTCCAAGGAGCTCTTGGAGGAATGGGAGTGGTCGGAGCATTTCGCCGGCCAGCCCGAAACGCTTCGCTATTGCAAACATGTCGCCGACAAATTCGACCTTCGTCGCGACATCCAGTTCAGGAGCCGCGTCACCTCAGCGATCTATGATGAAGCGGGGCGAAGCTGGACCATCACGCTTGAGGACAGCGCTCGCTTCTCGACGCGCTTCCTGATCACCGCGATCGGCCCCTTGTCGACGCCGACGCTACCGCGGGTCGAGGGCCGCGACGATTTCAAGGGTCAATCCTTTCACACCGCGCGCTGGCCCAAGGAGCCCGTCGATTTCAAGGACAAGCGCGTCGCCGTGATCGGCACCGGCGCAACCGGCGTGCAGACCATCCAGACCATCGCCAGCGAGGTCGGGCATCTGACCGTGTTCCAGCGCACGCCGAACTGGTGCGCGCCGCTGCACAACGGCAAGATCGACGCCGAGACGCAGAAGAAGATCAAGGCCGGCTATGGCGAGATGTTCGCCCGTTGCCGCGAGACCTTTGCCTGCTTCATCCACACGCCCGATCCGCGCGGGGCGTTCGAAGTGTCCGACGAGGAGCGCGAGGCATTCTACGAAAAGCTCTATGGCGAGCCCGGCTTCGGCATCTGGCAGGGCAATTTCAGGGACATTCTGCTCGACCGCAAGGCCAACGCCACCATCAGCGAGTTCGTCGCCCGCAAGATCCGCTCGCGCGTGAAGGACCCGAAAATCGCGGAAAAGCTGATCCCCAGGAATCACGGCTTCGGCACGCGGCGGCTGCCGCTCGAGACGTTCTATTACGAGGTCTATAATCGCGACAATGTCGAGCTGATCGACATCACCGAAACGCCGATCGAGCGCATCACGCCGGACGGCATCCGCGCCGGCGGGCGCGACTTCGCCTTCGACATCATCATCTTCGCCACCGGCTTCGATGCCATCACCGGCGCCTTCGACCAGATCGATTTTCGCGGGACGGACGGCGTCCAGCTGCGGGACAAATGGAAGCGCGGGCCCGAGACCTATCTCGGCCTGATGGTGCACCAATTCCCCAACATGATGATGCTGATGGGGCCGCACACCGCGCTCGGCAATATTCCGCGCAGCATCGAATACAGCGTCGACTGGGTGACCGCGCTTATCCGCTACGCGCGCGAGCATGGCCTGACGCGACTGGAAGCCACGCCGGAGGGCGTCGCGTCCTGGACCGATCACGTCAAGGCGCTCGGCGCCGGCCTTCTGTCCAACGAGGTCGATTCCTGGATGACGGGCATCAACCGCAATGTCGAGGGCAAGACCACGCGCATCGTCGCCCGCTACTCCGGCAGTGCGCCGGCCTATCGCGCCCGCTGCGACGAGGTCGCGGCGAATGAATATCGCGAGTTGAGCCTGGCATAACCCCCCGCGGCTTCGGCCGCCGTACCAAGCCGCAAGACAAACAACTCCATCAGCGCTTTCGTGCTGATGGAGTTGGTCTTGGCCCCCGGTCAGGACCGGCTCGAATTCCACTTGCCGGTATATTTGAATTCCGGCGCCGCCTTGAGCTGATCGACCGTGGCATTCATGCTGGCGTGCCACTTCTTGTCGCCGTCATTGTAGGTGACCTTCACCGCCGAGGGATTCACCGCGATGTAGTGATCGCCGATGCCAAGGAAGCCGCCCACCGAGAGGATATAGGCTGTCGTCCGCCCACTCGGATTCAGCGCGATGTCCTTGATCGTGCCGATATCCTTGTTGTCGTTGTTGTAGACGTCGAGGCCGACGACCTTGGAACTCAGGTCATCCTGATCGGGCACGTTGACATAGGTGCTGCCGCCATTCGCCGAATTGCCGGAGGTTCCGGCGCCCGCGGAGTTCGACGCGTTGCCGGTCGTGCCGCTGTTGTTGCCGCTATTGTTGCCGCTATTATTGAGCGCGGTGACCTCGGTGAATTCGTCGGGACTGATCGACATCACCACCGGATTGCCGTTCTGGTCTTTGGCGTGAACCACAAACGATGATGGGGCAACCCGAATGTCGGTGTAGCCGGATTTCTGCAGCATCTGGGTGAGATTCGACCTCAGATTTGCATGGTTGGTGCGGCCGGTGTCGTTCTGCGCCAGGGCCGCCGAGCCGGCGCCAAGCACGATCACCGCCGTTCCAGCGAGCAGCAAAGCACGCATGGTATCTCTCCTTCATTTGTCTTCAGGTCTGTGGTTTGGGAGGTCATCGCCTCCCGTGTTGATGCAACGGCCGGCCAAAACGGCGGTTTCATGAATTTTTGAACACGGTTCTGGCCGGCGTGCGGGCGAGACTAGGCGGCGCTGCGCTGCGTATGACGTCCTTCTCTGATCTCCTCGACGATCTTCGCGCTGAACGCCTCGAGATCGCCGGGGTTGCGCGAGGTGATCACGCCCTGGTCGACGACGACTGGCGAATCCTCCCATTTGCCGCCGGCATTGATCACGTCGGTCTTGATCGACTTGTACGACGTCATCTTGCGGCCTTTGGCGATGCCGGTCTCGATCAGCAGCCACGGCCCGTGACAAACGGCCGCGACGACCTTCTTGGCATCGAAGATGTCCTTGATGAA
>JAFAUV010000386.1 GCA_019243075.1 Bradyrhizobium sp. | reverse complement strand
GCCTGTTCGGCGAGATCGCCGTGCACGCCGGACGTGCGATCATGAAGACACGCGACGCTGTGAAACCGCGATACAAGAGCGACGGCTCGCCGGTGACGGCGGCGGACCTCGCCGCCGATGAGATCATCCGCCGCGAGCTCGCGCAACATCTGCCTGATATCGCCGTCGTCACCGAGGAAAGCTGCACGCGGGCTGCGGCTGTCAAGGCCGATCGCTTCATCCTGGTCGATCCGCTCGACGGCACCCGGGAGTTCATCCGGGGCAGCACCGAGTTCACCGTGAACATCGCGCTGATCGAGCAAGGCACGCCCGTTGCGGGCGCGGTCCACGCGCCGGCGCTCGGTACGCTCTATGTCGGAGGCAAAACCGCCCATTGTTGCCGGCTTGCAAGCGATGATGCCGAGCCGCAGGCAAGCGAGATGCGGCCGATCGGGGTCCGCCCGCCGCCGCCGGAGGGCTGGCATGTCGTGATCAGCCGCTCGCATCTCGATCCGGCCACGAAAGCGTGGATCGAGCGGCATCGCATCGCCGAGCGGCGGCCCGCCGGCTCCTCGCTCAAATTCTGCCTGATCGCGGCAGGCGAAGCCGACGTTTATCCGCGACTCGGGCCGACCATGGAGTGGGATACGGCGGCCGGCCAGGCCGTGCTCACCGCCGCCGGCGGCTCGGTGCAGGATCTCGACGGGCGGCCGCTGCGCTACGGCAAGCCGGATTTCCGCAACGGCAATTTTGTCGCCTGGGGAAAAGCCGCCGGCGCAGCATAATTCGGGAGCCACTCGCATGATGAGGGCGCTGTTCCAGCCGTTCGCGCTTGTGGCGGCGTTCGCTGCGATGGCGCTGGGGCCATCCGCGCGCAGCGAGGACGCGGATCAAGCGGTGTACGCCGTTGCCTATATCGAGATCCTGCCCGGCAGGGAGAAACAAGGCCGCCGCCTGCTCCTCGACCATGTCGCGGACGCCAGGCGCGCAGCCGGAGCGATCGCCTTCGATGCGCTGGTGCGCGACGGATATCCGGACCAGTTCGCGCTGCTCGAACAATGGCAATCGCAGAAAGCGAGGGACGAGTACGCCTCCAGCGCATCCGTGCAGGATTTTCGCGCGGCGCTTGGCAAGATCGAGAGCGCCGCGCTCGACGAACGCATTCACGGAGAGCTTTTCGTCGAGAGCGAGAAGCCCGCGCCGCTGCCGCCGGTCGTCGTCATGACCCATATCGACGTTATCCCGCCCGCGCTGGAGGCGGCCCGGCGTAGGATCGGGCAACTCGTCGACGGCGTCAGGCATGGGAACGCCAACCTGCGTTACGACGTGCTGGTGCAGACCAACCGGCAAAACCACATGACCCTGATCGAGGGCTGGAAGTCGCAGGCCGACAAGAATGCGCAACGCGCGGCAGCGGAGACGGTGTCGTTCCGCCACGATCTCCTGCCGATGAGCGGCAGCCCCTATGACGAGCGCACCTACCGGCCCTTGCGGGAATGAATGCGGCCGCGGGCGCAAGGCGCATCGATATTGCGGAACAGCGGCTGGCATCCGGCACGGCCGCCAGCGTCAGTCTGATGCGGCGTTAGCGGCGCTCGCCGTCACGGCGACACCTCGCCGATCGACCACGGCAGGGTTTGTCCGCCCTGGAAGACCACCACCTCGGTGTCTTCCACCGCGACAGCTGCCATGACGGTAGCCTCGCGCCGTTCGAGCGTGATGGTGCCGCGGTTGAGTTCGAGGCCATAGAAGCGCGCGCCGTTCTCGGAGGCGAAGGCTTCGAAGCGATCGAGCGCGCCCTCCTCGTCGAACACCTGCACATAGGTCTGCAGCGCGGTCGCGCCGCCGAACACGCCCGCCGAACAGCACTCTGCCTCCTTGGCGGTGCGACGATGCGGCGCGGTGTCGGTGCCGATGAAGAAGCAGGCTTCGCCCGATGTCGCCGCCTGGCGCAGCGCCAGACGATGGCGCTCGCGCTTGGCGACGGGCAGACAATAGAGATGCGGACGCAAACCGCCCTGGAACAGCGAGGTGCGGTTGATGACGAGGTGATGCGGCGTAATCGTGGCGGCCGCATGCCTGGCGTGGGCGCGTACGAGTTCGAGCGTCTCCGCGGTGGTGACATGCTCGATCACGACCTTCAGTCCTTCGTGCCGTTTCAGGAGCGGCAGCATGCTTTGCTCCATGAAGACGGCCTCGCGATCGAAAATGTCGACTTCGGGATCGGTCGATTCACCATGGATCAGCACGGGCATGCCGATCTTCTCCATGCGCTCGAACACCGGGGCAAGTCCTGGAATGTCGGTCACGCCGTGATGCGCGTTGGTGGTGGCGCCGGCGGGATAGAGTTTTGCGGCGGCCCAGACGCCGTCCTTGAAGCCGTTTTCGATCTCGTCCGGCGCGGTGGCGTCGGTGAGGTAGCAGGTCATCAATGGGATGAAATCCGAAGCTTGCGGCCGCGCGGCGAGAATGCGCTCGCGATAGGCGATGGCGGCCGCAACCGTCGTGACCGGCGGTACCACGTTCGGCATGATGATGCCACGCGCGAATTGCGCTGCGGTGAACGGCAGCACCGCCTGGAGCATCGCGCCGTCGCGCAGGTGAACGTGGAAATCGTCGGGCCTGCGGATCGTGGTCCTGTCCATGCGGCTGCGGCCCGCGGCCCGGTCGAACAGCTCGGTCACACTCATCCTGCAGTCTCCTCGATCGCAGCCCGCCTTAGCGCGATTCCGCAACGGACGCCAACTTCATCCCAGCCGTTCCCGGCCTGACCCAACCCGGCTGCGCGCCGAGCTCGGCAGCACCGCCCAAATGCCAACTTGATCGGACCGCTGCCGCCGATCTAAGGTTGGCGGCCTTGATCAAGAAAGCCGGCCATCACGAAGCCAGGCCGCGGCATACATGGGAGGTTCAGTTCAATGAGCGGACTTGTCACGCGTCGCACTGTCTTGGCCGGCGGTGCGGCCGGCCTGCTCGCCGCCCCCTGGGTGGCCAGGGCGCAGGCCAACACGTTGCGCATCGGGATGCAAAGCATCCTGTCGGGGCCGATCGCGCTGCTTGGCACGTCTTCCCGCAATTCGCTGCTGATCGAGCAGGACCGCATCAACGCCGCCGGCGGCTTCCTCGGCCGGCCGATCGAATTCGTCTTCCGCGATTCCAAGGGCCAGCCCCAGGAGGCTGCGCGCATCACGCGCGAACTGGTGAACAGCACGGGCTGCGAGCTCCTGATCGACGCCGAAGCCTCGTCCGGCTCCTTCGCGGTCCAGGAGGTCGTGCGCGACCTCGGCACTATCGCCTGCATCCACACCAACAGCGAGACCTCATCGCTGACCGCCGACCCCAAGATCCGCGCGCCGACCGCCTTCCGCGTCGCGCGGCAAGGCGTACACGATGCGGTCGCCGGCAGCATCTATCTCGCGGACTACGCCAGCGCCAAGAAGCTCAACAAATGGGCGACCTGCTCGCCGGACTATGCCTATGGCCGCGACACCACCGCGCAATATCTGCAGTTCTTCAAGCAGTTCAAGCCCGATGTCGAGGTCATCACCGATGCCTGGCCCAAGCTCGGCCAACCCGATTTCACCGAAGTGATTACCAAGCTGATCCAGGCCAAGCCGCAGGCGCTGTTCACCCTGCTCTATGCCGGCGACCTCTCCGCGTTCGTGAACCAGGGCAACGTCTATGCGCTGTTCTCGCAGATGATGGTGGCGACCCCCAATGTCGATTACCCGGTGCTGGCCGCCATCAAGAACCTGCCGCCCGGCATCCAGTCGGCGACGCGATATCTGGAAACCTTCCCGGATACGCCCGCCAACAAGGAATGGGGCCAGGCCTATCTGAAGCGCTGGAACGAGCGGCCGACAAACTGGTCGTGGCAAAACTCGGTGGCGATGCATTTCTACGAGGAGGCCATCAGGAAGACCAACTCGCTCGACGCCAAGGCACTGGCCGCTGCGCTCGCGGGCATGAAGATCAACTCGCCGTTCGGCGCCGACGGCACGATCACCATGCGCGATGACCACACCACGGTCGGCTACGCCATCGGCTGGGGCCAGACCACGCCGAAGGAGCCGTTCATCATCGATGTGAAGCCGGCCGATTGGGGCAAGATCATCGAGCTGGAGACGGAGTGGAAGAAGCAGCAGAAATACATCTGAGCGTCAGATGAATCTCGACGCGCTCGGCGCCTGCCTTGCGACATCAGCCTGCGTGGTCACCCAGACCACCAGCGGGCTGATCGTGGGCATGCTGCTGTTCCTGGTCGCCGCCGGCGTGACGCTGATCTTTGGCGTGCTCAAGATCGTGAACTTCGCCCACGGCACCTTCTACATGCTGGGCGGCTATGTCGCCTATACCGCGCTCGGCGCGACCGACAGCTACACGCTTGCGGTGCTGTCGGGAGCGTTCGCAATGGCGCTGTTTGGCGTGCTGTTCGAGCGCCTGCTGATCAGCCGCGTCTACGGCTCCAATGTGCTGATGCAGCTCCTGGTCTGCTACGCCGCGGTGCTGATCTTCGACGACGTGGTGAAGATCGTCTGGGGACCGGAGTTTCATGCCATGGGGATGCCGCCGGCGTTCCAGGTGCCGCCGCTCTTCATCGCGGGCGGCGTGGTGCCGCCCTTTTACGCCGTGCTGATCGGCATCGCCGCGCTGATCGCGATCGTGCTCGGCCTTGGCCTTTCGATGACGCGGCTTGGCAAGACGGTGCGCGCAGCCGCCATCAACCCGCAGATGGTGTCCGCGCTGGGCGTCAACACGACGGCGCTGTTCGCGATCGTGTTCGCCATCGGCGGCGGGCTGGCGGGACTCGCCGGCGCACTCGCCGCCCCCGTGCGTTCGCTGTCGCCCGGCATGGGCTTCTCGATCCTGATCGAGAGCTTCATCGTTACCGTGATCGGGGGCATGGGCTCGATCGCCGGCGCGCTGGTTGCGGCGCTCGTGATCGGCCTGGTCCGTGGTTTCGGCACTATCGGTTTCCCCCAGTTCACCGACGGGATGATCTACATCGTGATGATCGTCATCCTGCTCCTGCGCCCGCAGGGCCTGTTCGGACGCCGGGCATGAAGGGGCACCCGGCCTTACGCGATCTAGCGATCGCTGCCATTGTTCTGATCGTCGTGCTGGCGGTGCCGGCGTTTCATCGCAGCCCCGCCTTCGAGGATTTCATCATCCGCCTCAGCGCCATGGCGCTGTTTGCGTCCTCGCTCAATCTGCTGGTCGGAAATACCGGCATGGTCTCGTTCGGCCACGGCATGTTTTACGGCTTCGGAGCCTACGCGTTCGCGCTGACGATGCAGATGACGGAGCTCTCGCTGCCGGTTGCCGCCGTGCTCGCGGTGGCGCTCACGACCTTTGCCGCGCTTTGCGTCGGGGCGATCTGCGTGCGCCTGTCGACGGACTACTTCGCCTTCATCACGCTCGCGTTTCAGATGCTGTTCTTCAGCATCATCATCTCCTGGCAGAGCCTGACCGGCGGCGACCAGGGCCTGCGCGGCGGAATCCCGCGCCGCGAGATTTTCGGCTTCGAGATCGGTTCGCAACTTCGCCTCTATCAATTCTGCGCGGTGGTCGCCGTGCTCGGCCTGCTGGCCCTGCGCCACATCACGACGAGCCCGTTTGGGCAGACGCTGCGCATGATCCGCGACAACGAGAACCGCGCGAGCTTCCTCGGCGTCGTGCTGTGGCGGGCCCGGCTCCAGGCGTTCACGATCGCCGGCGCCTTCGCCGGCATCGGCGGCGTGCTGGCGGCCCTGTTCGTGTCGGGCGCCTATCCCGAGCTTGCCGACTGGCCGAATTCCGGCCAGGCGATCTTTGCGGTCATGCTGGGCGGCATCGACAGCTTTCTCGGTCCCGTCCTCGGGGCGATGATCCTGCTCGCATTGAACGATGTGGTGACGCGCTTCACCGAATATTATGGGCTGGTTCTGGGCCTCGTGATCCTCGCCTTCGCGCTGGGGCTGCGCCGCGGCGTGCTCGATTTTATCAGATTGGCCCGGCCCGGACGCGCGAAATGAAGCTCGAGATCAGGAATCTCACCAAGGCATTCGGCGGCGTGCGCGCCATCGACGATGTGTCGCTGGATTTTCCGTCCGGCTCGCTGTCGGCGGTGATCGGACCGAACGGCGCCGGCAAAAGCACCTTCTTCAACCTGATCAGCGGCGCGTTCCCGGCCGATTCCGGCGAGGTGCTGCTCGATGGAGAGGACATCCTCGGTCTCTCCAAGGCCGAACGGATGCAGCGGGGCATCGGGCGGGCCTTTCAGGTGGCGAGCTGTTTTCCAACCATGACCGTGATCGAGAACCTGATGGCCGCCGTCACCGCCCATGTCGGCCAGTGGGGCAACCTCTTCCGCCGCTTCCCGCCGCCGGGGGTGCGTGAGCGCGCCGAGGAGGTGATGGAGCTGGTGGGCCTGACGCATGCCCGGAACGTCGAAGCCGCGATCCTTTCCCATGGCGACCAGAAGCTGCTCGATATCGCGATCGCACTGGCGCTCGAACCCAGGGTGCTGCTGCTCGACGAGCCTACCGCCGGCATGGGCCCGGACGAGCGGGGCCGCATGATCGAGCGCGTGCGCGGCCTGTGGGAGCAGCGCAAGCTCACGCTGGTCTTCATCGAGCACGACATGGATATCGTCTTCCAGATTGCGAGCACCATTCGCGTGCTGTGTTACGGCCGCGTGCTGGCCGAGGGGACGCCGGCCGAAATCCGCGGCAACCAGGCCGTCATCGACGCCTATCTCGGCACGGAGGAGCACGCGACATGAGCGATCTGCTTCGCGCGGAGGGCCT
>JAFAUV010000312.1 GCA_019243075.1 Bradyrhizobium sp. | reverse complement strand
CAGGACCCCTCGTTGCTCGAGGAGAAGCACGGAGCCCGCGCCGGGCTGTTTCGCCTTTTCACGCGCATCTGGAATTCGGTTTCCGTGAACGACGATTCCGAGGTCACGACCTTGCCGATGCCGCCGGAGAGGCGGTTGTCGAACATCACCCCTCTGCCGCGTCAGGCCTTCCTGCTGCTCTCACTCGAAGGTTTCCCGGAGGAGGAGGTCGCCTACGTCCTCGGTATCGACATCGCCGAAACGCGCCGGCTTGCGGATGCCGCCGGCCGCGAGATGGCAGCGGAGATCGCGACCGACGTCTTGATCATCGAGGATGAGACTTTCATCGCCATGGATCTGGAAAGTCTGGTGCGCAATCTCGGCCACAACGTCATTGGGGTGGCAAGGACGCATGCCGACGCGGTGGCACTTGCCAAAAACAAGAAGCCGGGCCTGATCCTGGCCGACATCCAGCTTGCCGACGGCTCCTCGGGTCTCGATGCCGTCAATGAACTGCTCAGAACCTTCGAGGTGCCGGTGGTGTTCATCACCGCCTATCCGGAGCGCTTCCTCACCGGGGAGCGGCCGGAGCCGGCGTTCCTGATCTCAAAGCCATTCCAGCCGGCGATGGTGTCGGCGGTGGCGAGCCAGGCGCTGTTCTTCCAGCGCAACTCCCGCAACCGCGCGCCGAGGGCGGCGGCTTCCTGAAGAGCGAAGTGGCCTTTGCACAAAATGATCCGGCGCGCTGCAAAGGCGCGCCGGATTTTTTCTGCGCTCGGCGCTGCGTTCAACCTCTTCCTGTCACCGTGTTTCCGTCAAGGCAGAGCTGGTTGACCGTTGACAGGTTCTGTACGGTGCTGTACGGTCCTTGCTTGGGTGATCAGGCGTGGGTGGACCTCATCTTGCGTAAAGGCGCGGAAGAAGCTCGCAATCAACTTCCGGACCTTCTCGAGGCGGCGGAGAACGGCCGCTCGACAGTCATCACCAGGCATGGCCGTCCAGTTGCAGCGTTGGTGCCGATTGCGGCATACGGCGCCGCCGTTCGCCAGGAGCCGCTCGTGCCGGTCGCCGGCTCTGGCCGCGGGCTGTGGGGGAAGAACAGCACCCGCACGCTGAGAAAGCTGCGAGACGGATGGAGCCGCTAGATTTCGGCGGTCTGCCGGAGAACGCTTCCCTTCTCGTCGATTCGGCACCCATCATCTACGTCCTGGAAGGGCACCCGAAATTCGGACCGCGCTTCAAGCCGCTTTTCGAGGCCCATAGCGCGGGGCAGCTGCGCTTCGTGGTCACGACGATCACCATCGCCGAGGTACTGAGCGGGCCGCTGCAGGCAGCTGATGAGGTTCTCGTCCGACGTTACCGGGCGATCCTCGAATCCTGGCAACCGATCGCGCTGGATGTCGACATTGCGGAAAGCGCGGCGAGGCTGCGAGCGTCCCTTGGTCTCAAGCTTGCGGATGCCGTTCAGGCGGCCAGCGCATTGGCGATCAACGCGGCCGCGATCGTAACGCATGACCGCGATTTCTCGCGCGTGCGTTCGCTGCGTATCATCTCTTGACGGCCACGCCGACCTGGGCTGCGAAAATTTCGACCAATCAAAATTTCGAGAAAGGCTGCAGGGTGCGCGCCGGATCGCCACAAAAAGAGCAGGGCGCGGCTGGCATCACCACAGCCGCGCCCTACGTCGCCGGTCAATGGGGCAGGGGGGAATAACCGGCTGCCGAGATGACTCGCCGCGCCGAAAGTCGTTCCCGCTCCGTTAAAATATTTGCGCACACGGTTATGTGATGACCCGTCCAAGAACTGGTTCCGCGCGACCAACGTTGGAGTCACCGATCGCCATGGGGCGAGGGACCAGCCATGTCACACATCCGCAAGGGAATCTTGGGCAAGGGAATCCTAAGCAAGGGAATTTTCGGCGCCGTCGCGATTACGGTTTCCTTCGGTGCGGCGCAGTTTGCATCGGGCGAGGATTTCACCGTCGGCTTGCGCACCGCTGGGATGCCGGAACAAGGCATTGATCGCAGCGGCAAGACCGATCGCGCGCCGGTCCTGGCCGAGCCGGTGGCACCGACCCAGACCATCTCCATCCATGTCGACCGGGTGCCGGACACCTCGGTCCTGGTACGCATCCCGGTTGCCCATGACGATCAGGGCGACACGGACAAAGGCCGCCCGGATCAAGGTGGCGCCAACCAGGCCAACCCGGACGGCGCGCCGCAAGGCAACGCTGCGCCGCCGGCTGCCCAGCAGGTAAAGGACCCGGGCAAGGCGACGGTAGCCTGCGAGCCCGTGGTCAGCGTGCTGACCGAGATCGCCAAGCGCCTGCAGCCCGGCCGCTGCATCACCTGATCGTTGTAGGGAAAGATCCAATTATTCGGCGGGCGCCTGGTCGCTCGCTTGGCTGCGGCTTGCCAGCAGGCCAAGCGCGAGCCCGCCGATGGCGAGGATGGGCACCAGCCGCTTGACGCCGACCAGCCGCACGAGCTGGATACCGGTCGCGAGCAGGGCGGGATCGGCGAGCAGCGGGCTGGCGGCCGCCTTGGCACGCGCCGCGGCGCGGGCCTCGATCTTGCGCTTGCGTACCAGATAGATGCCGGCGGCGATCAGCGTGACGACGAAGAAAATCGCCGCGCCCGCAAAGCAGGCTTCGACCGGCCCGTAACTGTTCAGCACGGCGATAAAGGCGGCGGCGCACAGGAATGCCGTCGTGATCAACAGGCATAAGGCCGCCACGGCAGCCAGCGAGGTCTGCCGCAGTGCGGTGCCGGTCGACGTCCTGACGTCATCGATGAACCGCTGCAACATCGGGTCGTCTCGATGTAGGGAGGGCATCGACGAAGGCGACCGCCGCCCACCACCGCCGCCACTCGCCGAGGAGATTTGGGCTCAAGATATCGGCCTTGATTTTCCGGAGAGCTTTCGTGCTCCCCGTTTTCAAGCGCCGCGCGGGCGCCTGCCTTAGCGGCGCCATGTCACGCCGATGAGGAAGCCCAGACCGAGCGCCAAGCCGACGGTCGCGAGCGGCCGCTGGGTGATGACATCTTCCAGCGTCTCCTCGATGGTGACGGCGGCATCCTGGGCGGCGCCGAGCACGGCGCTGCCACGTTCGGAAACGTCATCGAGCGCGGAATCGACATTCTCGCGGGCCTGCTTGTAGCCGCGCCTCGCCTGCTTTCGGGCCTGGCCGGCGAAACTGTTGATGGCGTCGGTGATCTGGTCGGTCAAGGCTGCGATATCGTTTTTCACGGAAGTTACATCCTTCTCAAGGCGTTGATAGTTGGGATCGTTACCCAGGTCGCTCATTGCGGTCTCGCCATTGCTCATCGACATCGAAAGCTCCCAAACGCTGCGATCATTACTAGGAAAAACGCGCTGCCGGTGGCGAAAGTTCCACTTCGCCGACCTTCTAGTCCCCCGGCAATTGCGGCGAATTGACCGGCATCAAATGCTCCTTGAGGATCAGGGCCACGATCAGCAGCGGCGAGGAGAGAAAGGCGCCCATCGGCCCCCACAGCCAGGTCCAGAACGCCAGCGCCAGAAATACCGCGAGCGCATTCAGCGCCAGCCTGCGGCCGATGATGGTCGGCGTGACAAAATGGCCTTCCATGAAGGTAATGGCCACGAAGGCGAGCGGAGCAACCAGACCGGCGCTCAGGGTCGGCATCGCGATGATGCCGACGCCGGTGAGGATTGCAAACATCGCGACCGGCCCGATGATCGGAATGAAGTTCAGCGTCGCCGCAAGCGCGCCGAGGCCTGCCGGGTTCGGCATGTGCGCGACCGCGCAGGCGACGCCGGTCAGGATTCCCACCCCGGTATTGATCAGGGTGACCGTGAGCAGATAGTTGCCGAGATGCACCTCGATTTCATTGAGGATGCGCAACATCCGCAGGCGTGCGTCATGATCGGCGAAGGTCAGGATCAGCGTGCGGCGCAGGTCGCGCCAGCTCGCGATGAACAGGATCAGGATTGCGAAGAACAAGAGAAATTCGGTGAAGGTCGGCGACAGGAACTCGATGGTCGGCTGCACCCAGTCGACTTTCGGGAATTGGAAGCCGGTGAAGGTGTCGGGGCCGCCGACCAGGCTCTGCAACTCCTGCCACAGGGCGATCACGCGGTCGAATACGTGCAGCTTGTCCTTCAGACGTGCGCCGACCTCGGGCAGCCGCGTGCTCCATTCCACGAGCGGTGACGAGATCAGCCCGATCATGAAGACAGCGGCCGCCGCCACCGCCGCTACGATCAGCACCGCGCCGACGGCGCGGGGAATACGATAGCGCTCGAGAAAGCTCGCCGCCGGCGACAGCATGGTGCCGACCACAAAGGCCATCACCACCGGCAGGAAGAAGGGCTTTGCGAGATAGAGGACGGCGACGACGCAGATGACGAGCAGGGCGACGAGAACGAAGGCGACGACCTCGGCGCGGCGGATGACCGGCGGCTGTTCGCTCGAACTGTCAGGCAAGGGGGAGCCCGCATCGGCATTTGCAAGCAGGCGCTCAGTGGGAAGGGCACGCACGGCAAATCTCCCCCTGCAAAGGGCGACGAAACAAGCGGTCGTGAAGCCGCGCCTGCCGAACCGACCGTCGCGCCAACTCTCCGGCGGCGCGGAAGTTCCATCGCAGGACCGTGAGACTCTCCGCGCTTGACAAATGCGCGCGTAACGCGAACGCCCGGAACCGCGAGCAAGCCACCGCGTTTGATTGTCCAGCGCATCGGCATGATGCACATGGCAATGGGGCAGCACACATGACACAGATTTGCTTAAGCGCTCGCCGGTGTCTGGCGGTCGCGTTCGCCGTCGCCTGCTTTCTCGCTTGGTCGACTGCCTCTTCCGCATATGCGCAGTCGCTCGGTTATGCGCCGGCGGACCCCGTCGCCTTTCCGCAAGGCTATGTCTCGGGCGATGCCGCGCCGCAGGACGAGGACGGCATGGTGCCGGAGCGGCTGCGCCGCCAGGTGGTGAATTTCAATACCAGCGAGCCGCCCGGCACCGTCATCATCGATACCGGCAACACCTATCTCTACTACGTGCTCGGCGGCGGCCGCGCGATCCGCTACGGCGTCGGGGTCGGTCGCCAGGGCTTTACCTGGGCGGGCGTGCAGACCATCAGCCGCAAGGCGGAATGGCCGGATTGGTATCCGCCCTCCGAGATGATCGCGCGCCAGCCCTATCTGCCGCGCTTCGTCGCCGGGGGTCCCGGCAATCCGCTGGGCGCACGCGCGATGTATCTCGGTTCGAGCGAGTACCGCATCCACGGCACCAACGATCCCACGACCATCGGCAAGTTCGTCTCTTCCGGCTGCATCCGCCTCACCAACGAAGACGTCAGCGACCTGTTCAGCCGGGTCGATGTCGGCACCAAGGTCGTGGTGCTGCCGAAGAACGCGCCGCTGCAGGCGCGCGGCGGCGCCTTGCAGCCGGCCTCCACTCTCTCGCGGGCGCTGCCGCGGGCGGGCCATGAGGCCATGAACGACGCCGGCTCGGGCATTTACTGAAGCAAGCCATTTACTGAAGCAAGCCATTTACTGAAGCAAGCCGTAGGAGAGGGTCATGCGCAAACGATGGCAAATAGGGATCGCCGCGGCGCTGCTCCTCGGCGCCGGGGGGGCGCGTCCGGCCATGGCCGGAGACTTCTTCTCCAATCTGTTTGGCGCTTTCGGCATGCGGCCGCCCGTGCCGCACCCGCAGACGATCCTGCCGTTCGGCGATGACAGCCCTCAGCCCACGGAAGCGCAGCATCCGCGCCTCGCCTATGGCGGCCAGGCCTGGTGCGTGCGCAGCTGCGACGGGCGCTATTTCCCGATCACCGGGAACGATACCCAAAGCAAGGAAGCGTCCTGCAACAGCTTCTGTCCGGCGAGCCAGACCGAGCTGGTCTACGGCAATGACATCGACCACGCCGCGACCTCGACCGGCAAACCCTATTCGGCACTGCCGAATGCCTTCAAATACCGCAACGAGATGGTCGCGGGCTGCACTTGCAACGGCAAGGATTCGGCCGGGCTCGCGCCGGTTTCGATCGACAAGGACCCCACGCTGCGCAAGGGCGATATCGTCGCCGGCGCGGATGGGCTCGTGATCGCCAATCCCGGCTCCGGCAAGCGTGCCGAATTGAATTTCACCCCGGTTTCGCCCGGGGCGCAGGCGCATTTCCAGCGCACGCCCGTCGTGGCGCGGGAGTGAAAAAGGCCGCCGGTCATGCCGGCGGCCGTAAGCGAACCATGCGCGACGACATTACGCCGCGCGGATTTTGCCGAGGAAGTCGGTCACCTGGTGGCCGAGAGATTGGCTCTGATTTTCCAGCGTCTCGGATGCGCCCTTCACGTTCTCGGCGGCGGCAGCGGACGCGTCGGCGTCGGCTTTGACGCCGGTGATGTTCTCGGAAACGTTCTTGGTGCCCTGCGCCGCGTATTGCGTCGAGCGGGTGATCTCCTGGGTCGCGGCACCCTGCTCCTGCACCGCGGCGGCAATCGCGGTTGCGACCTCGTTAACCTCGCCGATGATCGAGCCGATCCCCTTGATCGCGTCGATGGCTTCGCCCGCGACCTTCTGGATATCGGCGATCTGCTCGGAGATTTCGTCGGTGGCTTTTGCCGTCTGGCTCGCCAGCGATTTGACCTCGGAGGCGACGACGGCAAACCCGCGACCCGCTTCGCCCGCGCGCGCGGCCTCGATGGTGGCGTTCAGCGCCAGCAGGTTGGTCTGCGCGGCGATGGTGTTGATGAGGCCGACCACTTCGCCGATCCGGCCGGCCGACCTGGCCAATCCCTGCACCGTGTCGTCGGTCTTGGCGGCCTGGTCGACGGCGCGGCTGGCAATGCCGGCGGCATGAGCGGCCTGCTGGCTGATGTCGTTGATCGAAGCGCTGAGCTCCTCGGCCGCGGACGCCACACTCTCGACGCTCATCGAGGCCTCGCCGGAAGCCTTCTGTGCCACTTCGACGCGCGAATTGGTCTGGCGCGACACGGTTGAGAGGCTGTCGGACGTCTTGCGCATCTTGCCGGAGGCGTCGCCAAGCTGCTGCAGCGTCTGATGCACGGTACCTTCGAACTCGGCGACGTAGGCCTCGATCGCACGCTGGCGCGCGGCGGCGCCGGCGTTGCGTTCGCGCTCCTGCGCCTCGATGTTGCGCTTGTCCTCGGCCTGGTGCTTGAAGGTCTCGAGCGCCGTGGCCAGCCCGCCGATTTCGTCCTGCCGGCCGGCATAGCCGGTCTCGATGGTCAGGTCACCCGCAGCCACCTTGAGCATCGCATCGCGTATGTTGTGCAGCGGCCTGATGACACGTCGGGTGACGACGATCATGGCGCCGCCGGCCAGGATCACCGCGGCGATCAGCAGCGCAAGCTGCACGATCAGCGAGCGCGCGGCGGAGGACCGCAATTCGCTCGCGCGCTCCTTTGCCGATTCGAGGGCGGCTTCCGCCACGCCGACGGCCGCGGAGAGACGGGCTACCGTGACCGGGCTCCATTGATTCGCGGTGAGCTCGGGCTTGCCGCCATCGGTCAGCGCGGTGAGCAGTCGTTCACGCAATTGCAGATATTGCGGCTCGAAATAGGAGGTTTTGCTGGCCTCCATCGCCGCCGAAAGCGCCGGCGGCAGTTGCATGCCGGAGGTCGCGAGTTGCAGCGCGCCCCAGGCGGCGTCGGTGCCGCCGAGGAATTTCACATAGTTCTGGCGGCCGTCCGGGCTGACCTTGCCGGAGGCGAGGCCGGTCGAGATGATCAGCGACGCCTCGCCCGCGGTGTTGCGGAGCAGCCAGGCGGTCTGCTTGATCAGGAGCAGCTGGTCGATCGCCGCGTCCTGATGGTTGACGTCGGCGGCAAGCATGCCGGACAGCTTGTCCAGCGTATCCAGCAGCA
Source organism: Bradyrhizobium sp. (assembly GCA_019243075.1). Classification (GTDB taxonomy): domain Bacteria; phylum Pseudomonadota; class Alphaproteobacteria; order Rhizobiales; family Xanthobacteraceae; genus Bradyrhizobium. The sequence continues at coordinate 999 of JAFAUV010000312.1, read as the reverse complement.
CATTGGTGGTGTCGACATATTCCTTGTTGAGCTCCGGCCGGCGCGAGGCCTTCGGCCGGTCCATGGCTTCCCAGAATTCCTTCTGCAACGCGGTAATCGTCTTGAAGGCGCGATCGAACTCGCCGACCAGCATGTCATGCTGCGCGAACTGCATGGGGGCAAGCAGCGCCAGGGCGTTGGCCATGGCGGGCATCTCGGCGTCGCGCAGCGAGCGCAGATATTTCTCGATGTCGGCATCCATGGAATCCGAGTTGAGGAGCCGGCTGGTGCTGGAGCGGTCGGTCCGCAAATTGTGCATCGCCTTGAACAGGCTCGCGGAGGCGTCGGCGATCAGCGAAATCCGGCCTGCCGATTGCAGGCGCTGCCAGGATTCGAAGGCGCTGAGCGAAAACATCACGACGATGACAAAGGCGGTGCTCAGGATCACGGCCTTGAGCAGCGCCGAAACCGGCAGCCGGTTGAGCATTGATGGCCCCCTTGTGCGGGGGCATTTGGCCGAAAAAGCGTAAAGTTTTAGGCAGTGCCTCTGCGTAGAACTACGGAAGGCGGCTGAGAAAGGTTTAGTTTTCGGTCAGGTTCCGGTAGCGGAACCGCGGCCATGCTGGCGAGTTAACATCGCTCGGCAGGTTAACGCACCGCTTAATGCCAGCAACCCGGGGGTCTTCCAGATGTCAATTCTCATCAGCGCGCTCGTCACCGTCCTTGTCGTCATCCTCATTCTCTATCTCATCAATATGCTGCCGATCGACGGGCGCGCCAAGCAGATCTGCCGCATCATCGTTATCATTCTCGGCGTGCTGTCGCTGTTGCGGCTGATCGTGCCGTTCTGAGACGCCGTCGTTGCGAGGGGGTGTCAGCGAAGAAACGATCGATGTCGCGGAGACATTTCCAAATGGCTGCGTTTCGCTCGTAATGTCGCTTCGCTCGCCATGATGAGCCCAGCAAAAGGTCCCCGCAAGGACCGTGGCTTTCGGCGTTCCGTTTTGATTATCAGTTCGC
>JAFAUV010000277.1 GCA_019243075.1 Bradyrhizobium sp. | reverse complement strand
GAGGACGTCAGCCGGGCCTCGTGGTTCGAGGCCGCGCATTGCGCTTCCTCACCATGAGGGTTTACTCACAACAGGGATAGCGATGGTCTACGCGCTCGTCTCCGGCGTGCTGTTCGGGCTCTATTTCAGCCTGGTCGGCATCGGCCTCAATCTGGTGTTCGGTGTCATGCGCATCGTCAATCTCGCGCATGGCGACATGCTGATGCTGGGCGCGTTCATCGCGGTCGGCGTGGTCGGTGTCTTCGGCATCGATCCCCTGTTCGCGGTGCCGCTCGCCTTCGTGATCTTCGTGCTCGCAGGCCTCCTGCTTTATTGGGTGCTCGTGCCGCGGCTGCAGGGCTCGGCCAATCCGGAAATGCTCTCGATCATCCTGTTCTTCGGCCTGTCGCAGGTGATCGAAGCCGTCACCACGATCTTTGGCGGCACCAGCGAGCGCTCGATCCAGAGCCGCTTGCTCGGCACGGTGTTCACGACCGTCAAGGTCAAATGGTTCGGCGGCAGGGCCGGCGGGGCAGGGCCGATCCAGATTTTCGGCCAGGGCTTTCCGGCGCCCTGGGTCATCGCGGCGGTGACCAGCCTGATCGCGATCGCGCTGGTCTATCTCTATCTCTACCGCACCAGGCTCGGCACGCTGACGCGGGCGGTGATGTCGCGGCGCGACGAGGCGTTGGCCACCGGCATCGATGTCGATCGTGTCTCGGCCGCGGCGTTCGGCATCGGGTTCGGTCTGGCTGCGGTCGCCGGCGTGTTCGCGCCGTTCATGTTCGGCTCGGTGACGCCGGCCTTCGGCGCCGACGCAACCGTCACGTCGTTTGCCATCGTGGTGCTGGGCTCGCTTGGCAACCCCCTCGGCACCGCGCTCGGTGGCATCCTCTATGGCGTCTGCTACATGCTGGTTCAGACCTATCTCTCATCCTGGGCGGACCTCCTGCCTTACCTGCTTCTGATCCTGATCCTGCTGTTGCGACCGAGCGGCCTGCTCGGAAGGCGGGTGCGCGTTGCCTGATGCGCTCAAGCACACGGTGTTCGTCCTCGCGCCGCTCGTCGTCCTGTTCGCGGTCGCGCCCGGCGTCTATCAAAACCATTTGCTGCTGTTCAACTTCGTGATCTTCCTGATCCTCGCCCAGGGCGTGAACATCATCTATGGATTCACCGGCTATCTGCCGTTCGGTTATGTCGGCTTCTTCGGCGCCGGCGCCTACGGCTTTGCCGTGATGGTGATGCATCTGCAGACACCGGCGATCGTTGCGGTGCTGGCCGGCGGCCTCGTCGGCGTCTTGCTCGGATTGTTGCTGACACCGCTGCTGCGGTTATCCGGCGCCTATTTTGCCATCGCCAATCTTGCAGCTTCGCTCGCGGTGCTGCATCTCATCGCCAATCCCGCGCTCGAGGGCATCACCAAGGGGCCCTACGGCGTGTCGCTGACCGGTACCTTCAACCCGACCGATGCCTATTATGCCGCGCTCGCCGTGCTCGCCTTGACGGTGGGCGGCGTGGTCTATCTGAAAAACTCCGCCTTTGGCCTGGCATTGCAGGCGGTGCGCGAGGACGCGGTCTCGGCTTCGATGGCCGGGGTCAATGTCGTCAAGATGCGCATGATCGCCTGGCTGGCCTCCGCGCTGGTCGCCGGCCTCGCGGGCGGCATCTACGCCTGGTACGTCTCGGTGTTCTATCCCGACAACGTCTTCTCCGGCGAGTTCTCGATCTTCGCCATCGTGTTCGCGCTGTTCGGCGGCGTTGCCACCATCGCCGGTCCGATCCTCGGCGTGTTGATCCTGTACGGGATCTACAATCTGATCGGCTTCACCACGCCGCAATATTTCCAGCTCATCTATGGTCTGCTGATCATGGGCCTGGTGCTGTTCCTGCCCGCCGGTCTCGTGTCGCTGGCAACGCGAAGGGGCTGGCATGTCCCCTGACGCAAGACCCGTTCTCAACGTCTCCAAACTCGTGAAGCGTTTCGGCGGCTTCCATGCGCTCGATGGCCTGAGCTTTCATGTCGCGCCCGGCGAAATTTTGGGACTGGTCGGCCCCAACGGCTCCGGCAAGACCACCGCAATCAACGTCATCTCCGGCCTCTATGCGCCCGATGGCGGCGAGGTCTCCTTCGACGGCGGCTCGATCGGCGGGCTTGCCTCCCACAAGCTGGTGCATGGCGGCATCAACCGCACCTTCCAGGTGCCGAAGCCGTTCCTGTCGCTGACGGTGCGCCAGAACATCCAGGTGGCGCTGGCTTATGGCCGCGCCCGATCGGCGCCCCCCTCCATGGCCGAATTGCTCGACGAATATCGCCTGCGCGAGGTCGCCGAGCGGCCCGCCGCCGATCTCAACAGCGCGCAGCAGAAAATGCTCGATCTGACGCGCGCGCTCGCCACGCGTCCGCGGCTGCTCTTGCTCGACGAACTCGCCGCCGGTCTCAACCCGGCCGAACTCGACTGGATCGCCGGGCGCATCAAGGCCCTCGCGGCCACCGGCATGGCCATCATCGTGGTCGAGCACCTCATGGGCTTCATCGAGCAGATCACCGACCGTGTCATCGTGCTCAATGCGGGCAAGGAGATTTTTGAGGGCAAGCTTGCCGCCGCCGTGCGGCAGCGAGAGGTGATCGAGGTGTTTCTGGGAGGCGAGCATGCCGCCTGAAGCAGCCCCGCTTCTGGACGCGAGGGGCATCGATGCCGGCTATGGCACCATGCAGGTGCTGTGGGGCGTCGACCTCGACGTGCGCCCGGCCGAAACCGTGCTGCTGTTGGGCGCAAACGGTGCCGGCAAGACCACCTTCCTGAAATCCCTGGTCGGCCTGATCGAGGCCCGCCACGGTCATATCAGCCTTGGCGGCGAGGACATCACGCCCATGCGCTCCGCCGAGCGGATGAAGCGCGGCATGACCTATATGTCTGAACTCGCCGTGTTTCCCGATCTCTCGATCGAGGAGAACATCCGCGTCGGGGCGCAGGCCTTGGGTCATGCCGCTTCCCGCTCCTGGGTCGACGAACTCTACGGCCTCTTTCCCGTGCTGCGTGACAAACGCCGGGATCCCGCCTCCAGCCTGTCGGGCGGACAGCGCAAAATGCTTGGCATCGCCAAGGCCTTGTCCGCGGAACCGAAGCTTCTGGTGATGGATGAGCCATCCGCCGGCCTGTCGCCCCTGTTCGTGAAGGAAGTCATCCGGGTGCTGAGCAGCCTGCAAGGCCGCGGACTGGCGCTCTTGATTGCCGAGCAAAATATCGCTTTCCTTCAGGTCGCAACGCGCGTGTTCGTGCTGGAAGGCGGGCGTATCCGGTTCTCCGGCACGGTCGCCGAGATGAGCGGCAATGAAGAGCTGCACCGCGCCTATTTCGGGCTGAAGTGATGCGGACGATCAGGATCGGGTCAGGTGCAGGCTATTCGGGCGACCGTATCGAGCCTGCGGTCGAGCTCGCCGAGAAGGGTGATCTCGACTATCTGGTATTCGAATGCCTCGGCGAGCGTACGGTGGCGCTGGCGCAGCAGGCGCGGATGAGGAATCCCGAAGCCGGCTACGATCCCCTGCTCGAAGAGCGGATGCGTGCGGTGCTGCCGCTCTGCGCCGCCAAGGGCGACAAGAAGGGCATCAAGATCGTCACCAACATGGGCGCGGCCAATCCGGAGGCTGCCGCGACAAAGACCGCGGAAATCGCCCGTTCGCTCGGGCTGTCGAAGCTGAAGGTCGCAGCGATCGTCGGCGACGACGTGCTCGACGCCTGCAAGTCCAATGATCTGCCGATCATGGAATTCGACGGCACCATCAGGCAACTCGGCAACAGGCTCTTGTCCGCGAATGCCTATCTCGGCGCCGAGCCGATGGCGCAGGCGCTGAATGCTGGCGCCGATGTGGTCGTCACCGGCCGCGCCTCCGATCCTGCGCTGTTCCTCGCGCCGATGATCCATGCCTTCGGCTGGGCGATGGACGACTGGAATCTGTTGGGGCGGGGCACCGTCGCCGGACACCTTCTGGAATGCGCCGGCCAGATCACCGGAGGCTATTTCGCCGACCCCGGATACAAGGACGTCCCCGATCTGGCGCGGCTCGGCTTCCCCATCGGGGAAGTCGGGCAGGATGGCTCGCTGGTCGTCACCAAGGTCCCGGGCTCGGGCGGCGCGGTGACGGCACCGACCTGCAAGGAGCAGTTGCTCTACGAGGTGCATGATCCCACCAAATATTTCCAGCCCGACGTGGTTGCGGACTTTTCGCAAGTATCGGTCGAGGAGATCGCGCCCGATCGCGTGCGCGTCAGCGGCGGCCGCGGCACAAAGCGCACCGGCACGCTGAAGGTCTCGATCGGCTATCTCGACGGCTTTATCGGCGAGGGCCAGATTTCCTACGCCGGGCCCGGCGCGCTCGCGCGCGGCAGGCTGGCGCTCGACATCGTTCGCGAGCGGTTGAAGCTCACGGGTGTAGCCGCCAGCGAGCTGCGCTTCGATCTCATCGGCGTGGATTCGCTGCATGGGCCGCAAGTCTCGACGCATGATAACGAGCCCTATGAAGTGCGCGTTCGCGTCACCGGCCGCACCGAGAAACTGCGCGAGGCGCTTCGCATCGGCAACGAAGTCGAGACGCTCTACACCAACGGTCCGGCCGGCGGTGGCGGCGCCTGGAAATCGGCGCGCGACGTCATCGCGGTTGCCTCCGTGCTGCTGCCGCGCGAGTTGGCCAGGCCGCGCGTGCACTTCCTAGAGGCATAGATGAAGCTGCGCGAGATCGCCCATTCCCGAACCGGCGACAAGGGCAACACGTCGAACATCTCCGTCATCGCCTATGATGCGAAGCATTACCCGCTGCTCAAGGAGCAGGTCACCGCCGAGCGCGTGAAAGCGCATTTCGCCGGCGTCGTCGAAGGCGGTGTGGTGCGTTATGAGTTGCCCAACATCTCGGCGCTGAACTTTGTCATGGAGCAGACGCTCGGGGGCGGCGTGACGCGCTCGCTCGCGCTTGACGCCCATGGCAAATCGCTGAGCTCCGCGCTGCTCGACCTCGAAATCGTCCCGCCTTCGGACCAATAAGGCACAACAACCATGCCGAACCCGACCCTTGCCGCGCTTGCCGACGATCTCGAAGCCGGCCGTACCACTGCCCGCAATCTCGTCGAGCAATGCATCGCCCGCATCGCCGATCCGGCCGGCGAGGGGCAGCGCACCTTCATCCATGTCGATGGGGACGCCGCGCTGGAGGCCGCCGATGCGATGGACCGCCTGCGCAAGGCCCGTGCGGCGCCGACACGCTTCGCCGGCATTCCCGTCTCGGTCAAGGATCTGTTCGACATCAAGGGGCAGGTGACCCGCGCCGGCTCCCGCGCGCTGGAAGATTCCCCGCCGGCGGAACAGGACGCGACCGCCGTGGCGCGGCTGCGGCGCGCCGGATTCATCGTGATCGGCCGCACCAATATGACCGAGTTCGCCTATTCCGGAATCGGCATCAACCCCCATTACGGCACGCCCAAGAGCGCCTGGCAGCGCAGCGTCGGCCACGTCCCCGGCGGCTCGTCGTCGGGTGCGGCGATATCGATCGTCGACCGCATGGCCTATGGCGCGCTTGGTACCGATACCGGCGGCTCCTGCCGGATTCCGGCCGCCTATAATGGCATCGTCGGCTACAAGCCGACCCAGCGCCGCGTCCCGCTCGATGGCGGCGTGCCGCTCTCGTTCTCGCTCGACAGCTTTGGGCCGCTCGCCAATTCGGTGCAGTGCTGCGCGACGCTTGATGCGGTGCTCGGCGGCGAGCCGGCGCCGGTGATCCAGCGGCGGCCGATCAAGAACATGCGGCTTGCGGTGCCCACGACTGTCGCACTCGATGATCTGGATGAAGCCGTCGCGAACACCTTCGAGCGCACGCTCGCGACGCTGTCGCGCGCCGGTGCGTCGATCGAGCATGTCGACGTGCCGGAATTCCTCGATGTCGGCGTGATGAACGCCAGGGGCGGCTTTGCCGCGGCGGAAAGCTACGCCTGGCACCGCTATCTCCTGGCCAGCAAGGGCGATCAATACGATCCGCGGGTTTCGGCCCGCATCCTGCGCGGGGAAGCGATCAGTGCGGCCGAATACATCGATCTCCTCAATGCTCGTCGCTCGCTGATTGCCCGCAGCGTTGTTCGGCTCGCGCCCTATGACGCGCTGGTGCTGCCGACCACGGCGAACACACCGTCGAAGATCGCCGATCTCGCCGACGACCGAGCGTTCACGATCGCGAACTTGCGCGCGCTGCGCAACTGTACGCTCATCAACATGATCGACGGCTGCGCGATCTCGCTGCCGGCCCATCGCGAGGGCGAGGTGCCGGTCGGCCTGATGCTGGCCGCAGTCGGCGGCTCCGACCGCCGCATTTTCGAGCTCGCCGCCGCAATGGAAGGAGCGATCCGTGTTTGACCTGACTTTCACCGTGGTCGATCGCGCGGGCGGCTCCGTCCCATTGACGCTGCCGCTGCGTGATGTTCGGCGGCACCTTTGCGGCAAAAGGCGGCATCCGCCCGGCGGGGCGGTTCGAGGGCGAGCTCGAAGACCCCGTGCTCAAACGCAGCATCCGCCACGCCTACGATATCGTTACCCTGCCGGTACGGGGCTGAACAAAGTGCCGGAAATCGGGTGGCGATGGGCGTTCCGAGCTGCCACATTGCTCTCATGACAGCCACGGCCAAAACCGTCCGCCCGGTTCCGTCGTCCGATATCGCCGCCCGCGTCGACGCGATCGACTGGGGACAGGTCGAGGCCGATCTCGACGCGCAGGGCTGCGCGGTCCTGAAACACCTGCTGACGGCCGACGAATGCCGCGCCGTCGCCGCGCTGTATCCACTCGAGGCGCATTTCCGCAGCCGCATCGTGATGGGCAGGCACGGCTTCGGCCGCGGCGAGTACAAATATTTTGCCTATCCGCTACCGGAGCTGATCGCCGCGCTTCGCCCGATACTTTATGCGAGGCTGCAAAAGCTCGCCAATCGCTGGAACGAGGCCATGGGGATCGAGATCCGCTATCCCGCCCGCCACGAAGAATTCCTGAAACGCTGCCACGAAGCCGGCCAAAATCGCCCGACGCCGCTGCTGCTCCAATATGAGGCCGGCGACTACAATTGCCTGCACCAGGATCTTTACGGCGAGCATGTGTTCCCGCTGCAGGTCGCGATCCTGTTGTCCGAACCCGGCCGCGATTTCGAGGGTGGCGAGTTCGTGCTGACCGAGCAGCGACCGCGCATGCAGTCGCGCGCCGAAGTGGTTGCGCTCAAGCAGGGCGACGCGGTCGCTTTCGCCGTGCATCGCCGCCCGGTGCAGGGGACGCGCGGCACCTATCGCGTCAATCTGCGCCACGGCGTGAGCCGGCTGCGGTCGGGCCGGCGCCATACCGTCGGCGTGATCTTTCATGATGCCAAATGACGGCCGATTTTTTCGATACCAGCGACGTTCTCCCGGCGCGCGAGATCATCGCCGAGGGCGCGATGCTGCTGCGCCGCTTCGCCCGTCCGATCCAGCATGATCTGCTCGATGCGATCGCCTGCCTCAGCGCGCAGGCGCCGTTCCGCCGCATGTTCACGCCGGGCGGTTACCGGATGTCGGTGGCGATGACCAATTGCGGCAGCCTTGGCTGGATCACCGATCGCACCGGCTATCGCTATGACGCGATCGACCCGGATTCCGGGCGGCCCTGGCCGGAGATGCCGCCAATCTTTCGGGAGCTGGCCGGCCAGGCGGCGGCGCAGACGGGTTTCGCGGGCTTTCGACCCGAGGCCTGTCTGGTCAATCGCTACGAGCCCGGCACGCGCCTGTCGCTGCACCAGGACCGCGACGAGAGCAATTATGACGCGCCGATCGTCTCGGTGTCGCTGGGCTTGCCCGCGATCTTTCTCTGGGGCGGCTTGAAGCGCGCGGACAAGACAGTGCGCTATCGGCTCGAACATGGCGATGTTGTCGTCTGGGGCGGCCCGTCGCGCCTTGTCTTTCACGGTATCGCGCCGCTGGCCGACGGCGAGCATGCGCTGCTCGGCCGCCAGCGCATCAATTTGACGTTCCGCCAGGCGCGGTAGCGCATGATCGGCAAAAGTGGCCAGCGGTTTTCCCGGTAAGATCATGCGCAAACAATAGGTTTGTCGCATTTCCGGCGGTCTCCGCCTGCTTTATGCTGGGCCATGGCCTCGACCGAGCTCAGCGCAGAAACTACCAGTAGCGCCAACCGCGCCGGCGTCTATCTTGCGTTCCTGCAGCTCGTGTTCACGCTGGGCTGGACCACCTATGTGATCTATCTGCCAAAGCTCGCAGCGCAGGCTGGCATCGCACCGACTGCCGTTATTCTCGTGCTGATGATGGATCAGGCCATTTTCACCGTTGCCGACACCGCGATGGGCATTGCGGCCGATCGCATCGCCTCGCTGGTCGGCCGGCTGGGCATGATCGTAGCGGCGCTGACGGCGCTGTCCTGCACGGCCTTCGTCGCATTGCCTTTCGTCGCGGGTGCCGGCAGCGGCATGAAGAGCGTCTTCATCGTACTGATCGTGATCTGGGCGGTTACGTCCTCGGCATTGCGCGCGCCGCCGCTGATGCTGCTCGGCAAATATGCGGCAAGGCCGAGCATTCCGTTTCTCTCCGCGCTCGCCATGCTCGGCTCGGGCCTCGCCGGCGCGGTGTCGCCCTATCTCGGCGTGGTGCTCCGCGTCATCGATGCGCGGCTGCCGTTCGCGATCGCGAGCGCCGTGCTGCTGATCACCACGCTGGCGTTGTCCCGGGTCGAGCGCGAGCTTGCGGACGACGCTGGCCCGGTGCAGGCGGCGGCGCCAAAGTCGTTCGGCACGGTGCCGATCATCTTCATCGTCGCGATGGTGCTGCTCGCGCTCGGCTACCAGCTCCATTTCTCCATCAACAGCGCCGCGCTGTACCTGCGCTTTGCCAAGCCGAACGATCTGCAATGGCTGATGCCGGTGTTCTGGATCGGCTTCAACATCGCGATGTTCCCGGCCAGCCTGATCGTCAAGCATCGCGGTGGGCTGATCGTGATGGGCGCCGCCGGGCTGTCAGGCGCCGTCGCGGTGCTGGTGGCGGAAATCGCCGGCGGCCTGAACACGGAGGTCGTGGCGCAATTCATCGCAGGCGCGGCCTGGGGCTGCATGCTGATGAGCGCGGTCTCGGCCGCGCTCGCGATCGGCCATACCGGCGCCGAGGGCAGGGTGACCGGCCTCGTCTTCTCCGCGCTGGCACTGGCGACATTCGCGCGCATGGCGGCAGTGGCGGGCGGCTTGCAGAAGCTGCCCGACTACGCGCCGATGTTGCACTGGGCGCCGGTGGCGTGCTGGTCGGTGGCAGGTGCCGGGCTATTGGTGATCGCAGCGGCGAGATTGCAGCAGGGCAGGCAAACCTGACCCCTCACATCAGGGCGTGGCTAGTTCCTCGCCGGATGGATAAACGTCCACGGCGTCGCTTCCGAATCGCGCGGCACTTCGATCGCGATCAGAGACGGCCTGCCGGCGCCAAGCGCCTGCTCCAGCGCCGGCTTGAAATGATCGGGCGAGGTGACCCGGCTCGCCGCGACGCCAAACGACTCCGCAAGCTTCACGAAATCCGGATTGACGAGGTCGGCCGCCACCACGCGGCCATCGAACCGCGTGCGCTGATCGCGGCGCACATTGCCGTAGGCGTTGTTGTTGAACACGAGCGTTACCACGCCGATGTTGAACTGCACGGCGGTGGAAAGCTCCTGCACGCCGAACATGAAGCCGCCATCGCCGGTGATCGCGACCACGGGGCGATCGGGGTTGGCGACCTTGGCGCCGAGCGCGGTCGGAAAGCCCGAGCCGAGCGTGCCCTGGTAGCCCGAGGTGATGAAGGTGCGCGGCTGATAGATCGGAAAGCCGTACCAGGAGGCGAAACCGACCTGCGAGAGCTCGTCGGTGACGATGGCGTTGTCGGGCAGCACCTCGCGCAGGATGTTGAGATAAGCCATCTGCGGCTGCACCTTCTGGATCTCCGCCTGCGCGGCCGCAGTAGCCTCGCGGATGGCGGCACGGCGACCGGCGGCCCTGCGATAGCCGGCCTTGCGGACGGCGGCGACCAATTCACGCGTTCCACTCTGGGCATCCGAGATGACGCCGACATCGGGCGTGTAGCGGCGCAGCTCGGCCGGATCGATATCGATGCGTACCGATTTCAGGCCGTCCGGGCGATACGGCCAGCGCGACATGGTCGGCAGTTCAAGCCGCGTGCCGATGCCGATCATCAGGTCCGTGGTCGGCCAGAGCCGGTAGGCGGCAGCCATGGTGAGCCCAAGCTCGTGGGCATTGGAGACGATGCCGCGGCCGCTGCGGAAGGCGACGACCGGCGCGTCGATCATCTCGGCAAGCTCGAGAATCTCCGCACGGGCATGGATGGCGCCGGAGCCGACAAAGATCATCGGCGTCTTGCAGACCGCGATCAGCGTGGCCGCGTCCTTGATGCGGTCGGAGTCCGGCTGCGGCGAGGGGAAGCGATCGAACACCTTGGCTGCGCCGACCTCCGCGCGCTGCGTGAAGACGTCCCAGGGCATTTCCAGCGCCACCGGGCCGCGTCGGCCGGACAGCATTTCCTGGAACGCCCGCGAGACCATGCTGGGTGCAATATCGGGATATTCGATACGCTCGGCCCATTTGACGAAGCTGCGCATGGTCGCGAGCTGGTTCGGCATCTCGTGCAGATGTCCGCGGCCCTTGTCGAGGAACTGCGTCGGGACCTGGCCGGTGAGGCACAACACCGGCTCGTTGCCGCCGAACGCAGTCAGCATCGCGGCGCCCGCATTGAGCACGCCCGGACCGGGCACCACGCTGAACACGCCCGGTTTGCCGGTGGAGCGCGCATAGCCATAGGCCATATAGCCGCAGGCCTGCTCGTGCCGCGCGCCGATTACCTTGAGCTGTGCCTGATGGAAGGCGTCGAACAGGCCATAGATCTGCGCGCCGGGCAGGCCGAACACGGTGTCGACCCCGTGCGCGACAAGGGAGCTGACGATCGCCTCGCCGCCGGTCATGGAAGTCATGCGATTGGTCCCTACGGAGCTTCGTCGGCGACGGGGTTGCGAAGCAGGCCGATGCCCTCCGCCTCGATCTCGACGATGTCGCCGGGCTTGAGGTAGCGCGGCGGGTCGAAGCGCGCGCCGGCGCCGGTCGGCGTGCCCGTGACGATGACGTCGCCGGGCATCAGGGTCGTGAAAGTGGAGATGTAGTTGAGGAGATAGGGAATCCCGAAGATCAACCGCGAGGTGCGGTCGTCCTGCCGCATCTCGCCATTGACGCGCGTGGTGAGCCGGATGTCGGCGATCTGCGCTTCACGGGTGTAGGGCACGATCCACGGCCCGAGGCTGCCGGTGGCATCGAAATTCTTGCCCTGCGTCACGTTGAACTTGGCATGCCGGACCCAGTCGCGGATGGTGCCTTCGTTGCAGAGCGTGAGCGCGGCGATATGGCCGAGCGCGTCGGCTTGCCTGATGTGCCGGCCGGGCTTGCCGATCACGATCGTCAGCTCGCCCTCATAATCGAGCTGGGTCGAGGCGCGCGGGCGCACCAGCGGCGAATTATGGCCGACAAAGGAGCGGGGCGTGCGCATGAACATGCTCGGAAATTTCGGGGCGTCCGAGCCGTCCTTGTACTCGGCGTTGCGGTCAGGATAGTTCACGCCGATGCATATGATCTTTTCCGGCGCCGGGATGGGCGGGTGCCAGGTGATACCGTCGAGCGGGTCGTCCGGCGCTCGCTTCGCCGCCTCGTCGGCGAGCCTGGTGAGCGCGCCGGCCGCGATCACCTCGCGCAAGGTCGGATAATCCTTGCCGAAGCGGGAGGAGAGGTCGATGAGGCCGCCTTCGGCGACGGCACCATATTTGGTGTTGCCATTAATGGAATAGGTGGCGAGGCTGGGAGCGTTCATTGGCAATCCTGATCAATCGGCAACGATGACTTGAGCTTCGAAGGCAGCCTCACGCATCTCGGTGGCCGGGAAGGGCGAGCCTTCCTCGAACCAGGAGCGCGGCGCCGGGGCGCCCCATAGCGTTTGCCGGCGCGGGTCGGTCAACGACCAGCGCAGCGGCTCGTGGTCGTGGTCGACGGTGAAATAATCGCTGGTGTAGAGCTCGAGGCGATGGCCGTCGGGATCGCGGACATACAGGAAGAAGGCGTTCGAGATGCCGTGCCGCCCGGGACCGCGTTCGAGGTTCTTCAAATAGCCGCTGGAAGCCATCACGTCGCAGAGATGCAGCACGTTCATCGCGGTCGGCACCCAGTAGCAGACATGGTGCAGGCGAGGCCCCTTGCCGTTGGTGATCGCAAGGTCGTGCACATTGCCCTTGCGATGCAGCCAGGCAGCGGCGATGCGGCCGTTCGGCCCGTCCTCCTCGGCATATTCGGTCAGGCGGAAGCCCAGTCGCGCATAGAAGTCCATCGTGCCCTGCACTTCGGCCGCGAAAATGTTGAAATGATCGAGCCGCTGCGGATGGCAGCCCCTGTAGAGATCGTAGCGGCGCAGCAGATGCGGCCGCTTCTCCATGGTGGCGTAGAGCTCGATCCGGAAGCCGAAGGGATCGGTGAATTGCAGCGTGCGGCCCTGGAACGGCGGCTCGGCGAATGTGTACCGGATTCCATTCTCGGAGAAGAAGCTCGCGGCCTTGTCGATGTCGCCCTCGTTGCCGACCTTGAAGCCGATCCGGTTGCAGGCGGCCGTGGTCGCTTTTCGCAGCACCATCGAGTGGTGCTGGTGTTCCTCGCTGCCGCGCAAGTAAACGGCGCTGTCGTCGGCATCCTCGACATGAAGCCCGACGGTGGTTTCGTAGAAAGCGCGGCTCGCCTTCAGGTCAGTCACATCGAGCACGACATGGCTCGAGCGAATGATGTTGAAGGGCGGATCGAAGACATGTTTCGGAATGGGCATGTGATTTCCCAGCCTTGAATTGGTTGACCCTCATCACCCGAGGAGACGCCGCCGCGCGGCGGCTCAGGACGAGGATGATGCTCCCAGTCTTTGGATCTTGTGCGTGCCCCGCGCGAGCGAGACATGCTTGGTCTCCATGTAGAAGTCGAAGGAGTAATCGCCGCCGTCGCGGCCGATGCCGGAGGCCTTCATGCCGCCAAACGGGGTGGGCAGATGGCGGACGTTTTCCGAATTGAGCCAGATCATGCCGGCTTCCAGAGCATCCGCCACCCGCAGCGCGCGACCCATGTTATCGGTCCAGACATAGCCGGTCAGGCCGTACTTCACGTCGTTGGCGATCGCGATGGCGTCGCTCTCGTCGCGGAACGCAATGACG
>JAFAUV010000225.1 GCA_019243075.1 Bradyrhizobium sp. | reverse complement strand
ATCGGCCATGACATCATCACCACCGACGGCACCACCCTGCTCGGCGCTGACAACAAGGCCGGGATCGCCGAGATCATGGATGCCGCGCATTTCCTGACCCAGAATCCGCAGATCAAGCACGGCACCATCAAGATCCTGTTCACGCCTGACGAGGAGATCGGCCGCGGCGTCGACAAGGTCGATTTGAAAAAGCTCGGCGCCGACTTCGCCTACACCATCGACGGCGAGACCGCCGGCCATATCGAGGACGAGACCTTCTCCGCCGACGGCGCCACCATCACCATCGAGGGGGTGTCGACCCATCCGGGCTTTGCCAAGGACAAGATGGAGCACGCCATCAAGATCGCCGCAGGGATCATCGACCGGCTGCCGAAGGATACATGTTCGCCGGAGACGACCGACGGCAGGCAAGGCTTCCTGCATCCGATCGGCATCTCCGGGGCGCTGGAGCAGGCCACGATCGGCTTCATCGTCCGCGACTTCAACGACGACGGCCTCAGGGAGAAAGAGGCGCTGCTCGAGAACATCGTCAAGGACGTGATGAAGGATTATCCACGCTCGACCTACAGGTTGGAGATCAAGGAGCAATACCGCAACATGAAGCGGGTGATCGATGGACACCCCGAAATCGTCGACTACGCCATTGAGGCGATCCGCCGCGCCGGGCTCGAGCCGATGCGCGGCTCGATCCGCGGGGGTACCGACGGCTCCAGGCTTTCGTTCATGGGCCTGCCCTGCCCCAATGTCTTTGCGGGCGAGCACGCCTTCCACTCGCGGGTGGAATGGGTCAGTCGGCAGGACATGGAAAAGGCGGTGCAGACCATCGTGCATCTTGCCATGATCTGGGAAGAGAAAGCCCCGTATTCCCCGTCAAGCGAGCCAACCGGTCCCGCGCAAAGCGCGGCCCGGTGACAGCCTCCACAGAGCAATCCAGACGCTCTCCGGCGGACGCAGTCTGGATGCCTCCGCAACGAGGGCGAGTGCTTCACGAAGCGCGGGCGGTGACGATCCAGATCGACCCCGCGAGCGGCACGCTGTCGCCCCGCACGTAAGGCGCCAGCATTTCCTTGACGGATTTCGCCGCGGCCAGGCGAGTCTCGGGCGGATGCCCATCCAGCGCGCGGCTGCCGGGGCCGATCTGCAACGCCGCCTGAACCGCCGCCTCCAGTCCACGTCCGATGGCGATGTCGAGCGAGAGCGCGACCGGCTCCATCTCGATTCCCTTGAAGCCGGCGTCGCCGAGAATGCGATGCACGCGCTCTTCCGAGGCGAATGCGAACGGGCCGGGATCATCTGGCCCCTGCGGCGGCAACTTGGGCACATGCCGGTAGATCGCCTGCAGCGGCGCCATCATCCAGGGATTTTCGCGCGGCTCGCGCCAGCAGGCGAAAGCCACCCGGCCCGACGGGCGCAGCGCGCCGCGCAGATTGGCGAAGGAGACCACCGGCTCGGCGAAGAACATCACGCCGAAGCGCGACACCAGAAGGTCGAAATGTTCGGGGTCGAAGCGGTACACCGTTGCGTCCGCCAGCACAAAGTCCACCGGCGCTCCCTGGCGTGCCCGCTCGCGAGCACGTGTCAGCATCGGAACGGAGATGTCGACGCCGAGCACGAAGCCGGACGGCGCCACCTTCTCGGCGAGCGCGACGCTGATCGAACCGCAGCCGCAACCGACGTCGATCACGCGTTCGCCGCTCTTGGGCGCGGCGCGTCCGATCAATGCGTCCGATACCGGCGCAAGCAAGACGTCCTGCTCCGCCTGGCGGTCGGTCCAGCGTCGGCCGTTCGGACCGTTCCAGTAGGCGATCTGGTCGGCGTTTCGGTCATGGCCTGTCGGGGCATCCATGGGTGGTAGGCTACCGCGGCCGGTGGCAAGGGTAAATCACCGCGTAAACCGGCGCGCGCCAATCACATCAAAATTGATCGACCGGATAAACGGCCCCGCAGCAAGCCCCAGGCACAATGCAAGATCAATGGGTAGCCCACCGAAAACGAGTTCGCGTTCATGCAACATCCCCGATTGTACGCACGCCAACGGCCCCGGGGCCGAATATCCAGCGTCGCGAAGATATTGTTCGGATCGAAGGCGCCCGTGATCGAATGCATGCTGGTCGATTACTCCGCGGGGGGTGCCTGCCTGCAGCTCGAGAAATTCGTCACCCTGCCGGAGCGCTTCGAGGTGCTGTACGGCACCACGCGCAAGCATTGCCGCGTGGTGTGGAAACGGGGCCTGCGCATCGGCGTCGCATTCTGACGTCCAGGAAAAGACTCCAGTGAGGCAGGTTTCCACCGCGCGGTAGTTGGCAGACACCGGGTCCGGTTCCGCGAAGGGAACCGGCAGTTGTCCCCCGTATTTGCACGACGCGTTAACGTTTTCTGCAA
>JAFAUV010000212.1 GCA_019243075.1 Bradyrhizobium sp. | reverse complement strand
TGCCTTGACCTGGGCGATGAGATTGATGGCGCAGCCGCGCGCGGCCGCCTGGCCCTGCTCGATGCTGACCCCGGCGCCCAGCTTGCCCTTGGCGATCAGCTTGCCTTGCGGGTCGAAACAGACCTGCCCGGAAACGAACAGCAGATTGCCGGTGCGGACAGAGCCGACATAATTCGCCACCGGGGTCGGGGCTTCGTGCAGGCTGATGCCCAATGATGCCAGTTTCTGTTCGATCACGCCTGCCATGTTCCCCCCGCGCTGTGTTGCTTGGTCCTGATGAATATTTGTTCAAGGAGGCTTCTTTCGCGCATCGCCGCAGCACTTGCAAGCCGAGCGGAGGCGCTCCTGGAACGCGCCTCTATGCCCGCGAAAATTCGCACGTTTCTGTGAAGCGGCCCCAGTTGCGACGCAATGGCGCGGTCATTAATCTGCCGAATCTTCGTCACCCCGGAAGGTATGTCATGGATCGATCGCGCCCGGCCCTGCTTGCGTCGCTTGCCATCGTCGCCGTCGTCTGCGGACCGGCGAAAGCTTCCGCCGGTGCACCGTTCCTGCCGCATCAGGCGCTGTACGAATTGAGCCTCGTGAAGTCGCGCGGCTCCAATCCCGTCAACAGCGCGCGCGGACGCATCCTCTACAATTTCTCCGGCAGCGCCTGCGACGGCTATACGTCCGAATTCCGACAGGTGTCCGAGCTCGACGTCGGCGAAGGCAAGGTGCTGCTGAGCGATCTGCAATCGAGCTCGTGGGAGGACGGCGAGGGCAAGAGCTACCGCTTCAAGATCGATGCGCGCACCAATGATTCCGATTCCAGCCCGGTCGACGGCATCGCCGAGCGCTCCGGCGACCACATCACCGTCAAGCTGAAGCAGCCGGAAGCCAAGACCTTTACGCTTGACGGCTCGACCGTGTTTCCGACCGAACAGATCCAGCGCATTATCGCCGCCGCCAGGGAAGGCAAGTCGGTGCTGGAGCTCTCCGTCTATGACGGCTCCGACAACGGCCAGAAGGTCTACAACACGCTCTCGGTGATCGGCCAGCCGATCCCGGCCACCAGGGACGTTCAATCTCCCGATCCCTCCACCAGCAACGAGCAGATGAAATCGCTGCCCCGCTGGCCGGTGACGGTGAGCTATTACGACCGCGACACCCAGAAGAAGGACGGCGAGCAGACGCCGGTCTATTCGATGTCGTTCGAGCTCTACGAGAACGGCGTCTCGCGCAAGCTGGTGCTCGACTACAACGATTTCGTCATCGCCGGCGCGCTCGACAAGTTCGACGTCAAGGACAAGGACGCCAAGCCCTGTAAATAGCGGCGGCTTCGTCATTGCGCGGAGGTAACGGGTCCGCGCAAAGCGCGGCCCGATGACGGGCTCCGCGACGAAGCAGGCCAGGCAGCCCCCGCCGTCTCCATTGTTGATGGCTTCCGCCTTCGCGCTTCGAGTTACGGCGGACACCCCGCCATGACGGCCGAGGCTCATCCCTCGGCCTCCTTCGGCGGCCCGTCATAGGCTATCCCGCGGATCACCGCGCTCTGCCCGAACTTCTTGCGCAGATCATCCATCGCGCGTTCGGCGTGCGCGGCGCGGCGGTCGAGCATGTCGGTGTCGTCGGCCTGTGAGCCCGGCCGCAGCGCACTGACGCCGGTGCCCATCAGGCGGAACGCGGTGCCGTCGATCTCCCTGGCCAGCATCTCGCGTGAGATCGCGAAGATCTTCGCCGCGAGCTGCGTCGGCGCCCCGATCGACTGCGAGCGGGTGCGCTGGCGGAAATCGGCGGTCTTCAGCTTGAGCGTGATGGTGCAGCCCGAGAGATCGCCGTTCTTCAAGCGTGTCGAGACTTTCTCCGACAGGCGCCACAGCAGCTTTTCCAGCGTCGTAAAATCCTTGATGTCGCTCTCGAACGTCGTCTCGGTCGAGATGGTCTTGGCGCCGCGGTCGGCAACGACGCGGCGGTCGTCGATGCCGCGTGCCAGGCGCCAGAGCCTGCGGCCATCGGAGGGGAATTGCCGCATCAGCTCGATCTCGTCGGCACGCTGCAGGTCGGCGATGGTGCGGTAGCCGCGCTGGATCAGTCTTTCCTGCGTTGCCGGTCCGACGCCGAAGATGAAGCCGACCGGCTTCTCCTTGAGCAGGGTTCGCGCCTCGTCCTGGTCCAGCGCCGCAAAACCGCGCGGCTTGTCGAGGTCGGAGGCGATCTTGGCCAGAAACTTGTTCACGGACAGTCCGACGGAAACGGTGATGCCGAGCCTGCTTTCGACCTCGCGGGCAAACTTCGCCAGCACCTTGGCCGGGATCATGCCGTGCACGCGCTCGGTGCCGGCGAGATCGAGGAACGCCTCGTCGATCGAGAGCGGCTCGACCAGCGGCGTCAGCGCCTGCATGGCCTGGCGCACCTCGCGCCCGACGCGGACATATTTGGCCATGTCGGGCCGGATCACCGTCGCCTGCGGGCACAGCGCCAGCGCCTTGAACATCGGCATCGCCGAGCGCACGCCATAGGTGCGGGCGATGTAGCAGGCCGCCGACACCACGCCACGCTTGCCGCCGCCGATGATGACAGGCTTGTCGGCGATCTCGGGATTGTCGCGCTTCTCCACGGTCGCATAGAACGCGTCGCAATCGATATGTGCGAGCGAGAGAGCGGGTAGCGCAGGGTGCCGCACCAGCCGCGGCGAGCCGCATTGGCCGCAGCGGCGCCCGCCGAAATCGACGTCGCCGAGACAATCCCGGCAGAAGCAGGTCGGCGCGCTCACGGCTGGCGCGATCTTGCTCACGGCACCTCTCGCTCCCATCTGGGATCGCCGAGTGCCTCGCGGGCACCCGCGATATGGGTCGGGTGCAGTTCGCTTGCCTTGGCAAACGCCTTCACGGTCGCGTCATCGCGCAGCACGAAATCGAGCACGCTGGCCAAGAAGTGCGGATCGGCGGCGGATTTTCGCAACGTCTCCGGGCCGATTCCCGTCTCGGCCAAAAACAGGCCTAGCCGCTCCGGCTCGCCCGCGATGAAGTTCAGGGCCTGAATCGCAACGAATTCAGCTACTTCCCGGGGGTTTTGAACAGGCTTTTTCAAGTGCCGATTGCCTTTCTGTTAACTTCTGGTCTCTAATTTGCAAAGCATCATACCCCGAGTCTTTCGAACCTGTTCAAGCAAGCGGCAACGACCTCGCGGACGTCAAAAAACCCAGCCTTAACGGGTTAGAGCGAATCTGGCGCTAGTTTGAATTATCTGTCGGGGGCGCATGTCTTTGCGCTCGAAGTACTTTCAAGCCGGCCCGTAGCACGAGCGATGGAGGACGGGATGGCGAAGACCGTCCTGATCGTCGAAGACAACGAGCTCAACATGAAGCTGTTTCGCGACCTGTTGGAAGCGCACGGCTATCAGACCTCGGGCACCTCGAACGGCCGCGAGGCGCTCAACCTCGTCCGCAGGATGCGTCCCGATCTGATCCTGATGGACATCCAGTTGCCGCAAGTCTCGGGGCTGGAGGTGACACGCTGGATCAAGGACGATCCGGAGCTGCGCGCCATTCCCGTGGTCGCCGTCACCGCGTTTGCGATGAAGGGCGACGAGGAGCGCATCCGCGAGGGCGGCTGCGAAGCCTATCTGTCGAAGCCGATTTCCGTCGGCAAATTCATTGAGACCGTTCGCCGATTTATTGGGTAGGGAGTTCATTCTGTGTCCGCGCGCGTCCTTGTCGTCGATGATGTCCCTGCCAACGTGAAGCTGCTGGAAGCCCGCCTCTCGGCCGAATATTTCGACGTGCTCACCGCCGCCAATGGCGCGGAAGCCCTCCAGATCTGCCAGCGCGCCGAATGCGACATGATCCTGCTCGACGTCATGATGCCGGACATGGACGGCTTCGAGGTCTGCCGCCGCCTGAAGTCCAATCCCGCGACGCATTTCATTCCGGTGGTGATGGTGACCGCGCTCGACAGCCCCGCCGACCGCGTGCGCGGGCTCGAAGCGGGTGCCGACGATTTCCTCACCAAGCCGGTCTCCGACCTCGTGCTGATTGCGCGCGTGCGCTCGCTGACCCGGCTGAAGATGATGACCGACGAGCTGCGCATGCGCGCCATCACCTCGCTCGAGATCGGCGTGCAGGCGCCCGAGCGCAGCGCCATCAACAATACCGGCAAGGGCGGCCGCATCCTCCTGGTCGACGACCGGCCATCCTCGCATGAGCGGCTCGCGCCGATTCTCGCCGCCGAGCACGGCGTGGATGTCGAGCCCAATCCGGCGGAAGCCTTGTTTCGCGCCGCCGAAGGCAATTACGACCTCCTCATCGTCTCGCTGGATCTCGACAGTTTCGACGGGCTCAGGCTCTGCAGCCAGGCGCGCTCGCTGGAGCGCACGCGGCACGTGCCGATCCTGGCCATTGCCGACGCCGAGAACAATCCGCGGCTGCTCCGCGGCCTCGAGATCGGCGTCAACGACTACCTGCCGCGTCCGGTCGACAAGAACGAACTTTTGGCGCGGGCGCGCACCCAGATCAAGAAGCGCCGCTATGCCGACGACCTGCGCGACAATGTGCAGAACTCGATCGAAATGGCGATCACCGATGCGCTGACCGGCCTCAACAACCGCCGCTACATGGAGAGCCATCTGGCGACGCTGGCCGAACAGGCCTCCGCCCGCGGCAAGCCGCTGGCGCTGATGATGCTCGACATCGACTATTTCAAGTCGATCAACGACAATTACGGCCACGACGCCGGCGACGACGTCCTGCGCGAATTTGCCGTCCGGGTCCGCAAATCGATCCGCGGCATCGATCTCGCCTGCCGCTATGGCGGCGAGGAGTTCGTGATCGTGATGCCGGAAACCGATCTTCATGTCGCCGGCATGGTCGCCGAGCGCCTGCGCCGCGCGATTGCCGGCGAGCCGTTTGCGATCCACAAGGGCGCCGAACGCATCGAGGTGACGATCTCGATCGGCATTTCGACCCTGGAGAAAAAAGGCGAGGCGGTCGCCGATGTGCTCAAGCGCGCCGACATCGCGCTCTACCGCGCCAAGCACGACGGCCGCAACCGCGTGGTCTCGCATGCGGCGTGAGCTGGCCGCAGATCGTGTAGGCCAGGCGAGGGCGCGAGGGCTGGATGGCTTCGCGTCGCTTGCAATGACGAGAGCATGTCTCCACCTTCCCGCGGCATGAATTGCCCGGGCTCTGCCTCAATCATCGCCCCCAAAATCAGAGGGCGCGGGGAACGCCAGGTGCCGTTGCACCCGCAGCCTCGTGTGCAGGGAAAAGCGCAAAAGACGCACACGAGCACTTACACAGGTACAACCGAACGCATCCGGCATTCCCCGCGCGATGTTTGACGACTTATACCGCGCTCTCCTCGGCGTACCGGGCTTTGTAGTCGCCGTCGCCCGCCATGATCTTGCGAGCTTGACACCGGCATCGGGGTGTCGGGACCACACGGCTTCGTCGAACGCATCACGCGCGCTTCGTCCTTGCGCGCTGACCGCATCCATCGCAACCCGCCTCACGTTTCGTGACGATTGGCCGTAACGTCCCTCGTGGCGAGGCGGGCTGGTACGGAATGTATTTCTGATTTGCCGATTTACGCAATACCGAAATGGCGCGGCAAAACAACACGACGGGCAATCTGCGCATGGCCGACATGCAGGCGGCAATGATGTTAAGCCCTCTGTTCGAATGTCCAGCCGGTTCTTGCATCCTCACGCGTTGAGGGACCGTGAACAGGGGCTTTACCCAACCTCCGGAGCCTGTTTCGGGGTTTGCTGGGCGCGCGCGTGTTCCGGTGCCATCGCCGCGCCGCGCAGCGAGACCTTGCGCCACCACGCCTCCAGCGCCTTGCGGTCGCAGGCAAGCTTGACGCTCATGCCGCCCGCGAACCTGATCCAGTCGGGGAAACTCAGGGCGGAGACGGCGATCACCACGGCAATGTCGGCGTCGAGCGCGCGTTCGATCAGAAAGGCGAGGCCCTTGCCGTCGCGCTCGCGCTTGCCGAAGCGGTTGACGATCAGGAGATCGGCGCCGGCTTCGAGCGCCTCGGCGATCCGCATCGCGGCATTCTGCAGCCGGGCGAGGTCGAGCCGACAGCCGCGCGCGGCAGGATCGAAATCCTGCGCCAGCAACAGCTTCTCGCCGCTCGGCAGCAGCAGCGCCGACAGGCTGGAGTCGGCGCATTGGCCCGCCTGCACCATGCCGACCGCGCGCAAGCCCTGGGCCTTCAAATCGTCGGCGAAGTCGCGCAGGACGGCGTCGGGATCCTGGTGGTCCTCATAGACCAGCGCGGCGAGATCACATTGGGCGTGGAACATGGCCTGCCTCATTTCACCCGGAAGGCGAGCGGGGCATGGCCGCGATCCCGTTGGTCGTATCATATCATCAGGCGCCGGCCGCCGGACCGTTGATGATCTGGAGCTGGGTAAATTCGGCGAGACCTTCCTCGGCGAATTCGGTACCGATGCCCGACTGCTTGGCGCCGCCGAACGGGATGTT
>JAFAUV010000047.1 GCA_019243075.1 Bradyrhizobium sp. | reverse complement strand
ATGGCAGATCGACGTCTCGACCGACTCGCGCCTCGACATGCACGAGGATGCCTTCGGCAACGTCACCCATGTGATGACGCATGGCACGATCGAGGACCTCACCATCACCGTCGGCGGCCTGATCGAGACCCACGACACCGGCGGCGTGCTGCGCGGCACGGATGAGCGCTTTCCGCCGAGCCTGTTCCTTCGCTCGACCTCGCTCACCGCCGTCAATCCGGCGATGGAGCATTTCGCGCGCGAGTTGCGCGCGGAGTCCGAGGATGACGCGCTCGGCTTCCTGCACGCACTGATGACACAGGTCAGCGAGCACATGGCCTTCGACGAGGATCCGACCAACAGCGGCACCTCCGCGATCGAAGCGTTCGGGCTGAAGCGCGGCGTCTGCCAGGACTACGCCCATATCTTCATCGCCTGCGCGCGTTCCGGCGGCGTGCCGGCGCGCTTCGTCTCCGGGCACTTCCTGCGCTCCGACGGCATGGTCAATCAGCAGGCCGGACACGCTTGGGCGGAAGCCTACGTGCCTGATCTCGGCTGGGTCGGCTTCGATGCGGCCAACTGCATTTGCACCACCGAGGCCCACGCCCGCGTCGCCACCGGCCTCGACTATCTCGGCGCCGCCCCGGTGCGCGGCACCCGCTATGGCGGCGGCAGCGAAACGCTGACGGTCTCGGTCAAGGTCGAACAGGCAGGACGGCCGGGGCAATCGCAGTGGCAGAGCCAGTCGTAGCCGCTGTCATCTGCCGGTGGTCGGGGTGACCAAAGCTGCGTCTTCGCGCCGTGCCCACCATCTGGAAATGCGAAACTTGGGCGGTGGGCACGCCTGGCTTTGGGTTGGACCACGCTTGCGAAATTGGCTAGTAATTTCCGCGCGCGGCACGTTTGCGTTCAAGGGCTTACGGAAATGACCTATTGTTGCGGAATCCTGGTACGGGACGGGCTCGTGATGATTGCCGATACCCGCACCAATGCCGGCCTCGACAATGTCTCGACCTTCCGCAAGCTCCACATTTTCTCAAAGCCGGGCGAGCGGATCATGGCGGTCGCGAGCGCCGGCAATCTCGCCATCAGCCAGTCGGTGCTCTCGACCCTGACCGAGGGAATGGAGGACCCCGACACTGGCGATGTCGAGACCCTGATGAATGCGCCGACCATGTTCCAGGCGGCGCAGCGCATCGGACGCGCCATCCGCGCCGTGCACGCGACCGAGGGGCCGGCGCTGAAATCCGAGGACGTGAGTTTTGACGTCTCCTTCCTGTTCGGCGGCCAGATCAAGGGTTCGCGGATGCGGTTGTTCATGGTCTATAGTGCCGGCAATTTCATCGAATGCACGACCGATACGCCCTATTTGCAGATCGGCGAGCACAAATACGGCAAGCCGGTGCTCGACCGCGCCATGCATTACGATGTGGAACTGTACGAAGCGCTGAAGACCGGCCTGATCTCGATGGATTCGACCATGCGCTCCAATCTCGGCGTCGGTCTTCCGATCGACGTGCTGGTGGTGCGCGCCGATACCTGCGATGCCGACCTCAATCACCGCATCGAGGCCGGCGAGCCCTATTTCCACGACCTGCGCTCGCGCTGGTCGGCGGCGCTGCGCGCGGCGCATCAGAACATTCCGCGTCCACCCTACAAGTCAGAAGCCGAAGCAAAAAGTGAAGCGAGGAAACGATGAGCGAAGCAAGCAACAGGATCGCAGTGGTGACCGGCGCCGGCACCGGTGTCGGACGCGCGGCGTCGCTGGCCTTGATGAGGGTCGGCTTCACCGTGGTGCTGGTCGGCCGCCGCAAGGAGATGCTGGAGGAGACCTCGAGGCTCGGCGACAATGTCGGCAAGAGCCTGCCGGTCACGGCCGACATGACCAGCCCGGAATCGATCGCCGCGCTGTTCAAGCGGGTGCAGGACACTTACGGCCGGCTGGACCTGCTCTTCAACAATGCCGGCATGGGCGCGCCGGCCGTCAATTTCGAGGATCTGCCGCTCGAGCAGTGGCAGGCCGTCGTGAACACCAACCTCACCGGCCCGTTCCTGTGCACGCAGCATGCCTTCCGCATAATGAAGGACCAGACCCCGCGCGGCGGCCGCATCATCAACAATGGCTCGATCTCGGCGCATGCGCCGCGGCCGTATTCCTCGGCCTATACCTCGACCAAGCACGCCATCACCGGACTGACCAAATCGAGCAATCTCGACGGCCGCAAATACGACATTGCGGTCGGCCAGATCGACATCGGCAATGCCGCGACGCCGATGACCGATCGCATGGTCGACGGTCCCGGCGTGATGCAGCCCGATGGCACGATGAAGCACGAGCCGCGCATGGATGCGAAGGCGGTCGGGGACGCGGTGGCCTATATGGCAACGCTCCCGCTTGACGCCAACGTGCTGTTCATGACGGTGATGGCATCGAAGATGCCGTTCGTGGGGCGCGGCTAGTTCAACTTCCCAGCCGCATGAGCACGGCGACATGCGGGACTTTCCCCGGGGTGTCGCTCCGCTCACCCCCCGGCTACGAACCTATCCTTGCTTTAAGCTTTGCGCCTAAGAGGTTCAGCGCTTTCGTCGGCCTTCTCGGGCTCGCTCGCAGCCTTCCTCGCCTGCCATCCCTTTGCCAGGAATGGATGCAGCGGCTCGCGGGGGCTCGCGCTGATGTCGTAGTTGAGAAACGACAGCACGAGCTGGAAGCCGATCAAAAACGTCAGCGCCGCGATCATGATGGTGCCGGTCGGCACCGATTGATCCAGCGGCGCGGCCCACCAATGATAGAGCCCGAACACCAGGCCGAACAGGAAGAGCGCCGAGCCCGCGACGAGTTGCAGCGAGGCTAGCGACAGGTCGCGGAAGAAATAGTGGTAGAGAATGCGACGCGTCGTGTTGCGCAGATGACCGGCCAGGAACGGACCGAGCTCTTGCGAGACGCGCAGGTTCGATGCCTCGTTGCCGTAAGACGCGCGCATCGGAAATTCGACGACCTTGGCGCGGATCAGGCCGAGGTGAAACAGCAGGTCCGTCTCGAAGAAGAAGCGCCTGGCGATGCGCTCGTCGTCCAGCAATTCGGCGACGCGCCCATGGATCGCGAAGAAGCCGTTGGTCGGATCCATGATGGTCCAGTAGCCGCTGGAGAGCTTTGCCAGAAACGACAGCGCGAGATTGCCGAAGCGGCGCACCGGCGGCATCGAGGCGGAGTTGGTCAGGAAGAAGAAGCGGTCGCCCTTGACGTAATCGGCCTGCCCGCTGGCGATCGGATGCATCAGCGCCGGCACCTGCGCCGGATCCATCTGGCCGTCGGCATCGATTTTAATGATGATGTC
This sequence comes from Bradyrhizobium sp., assembly GCA_019243075.1. Classification (GTDB taxonomy): domain Bacteria; phylum Pseudomonadota; class Alphaproteobacteria; order Rhizobiales; family Xanthobacteraceae; genus Bradyrhizobium. The sequence continues at coordinate 6,322 of JAFAUV010000047.1, read as the reverse complement.
GGCGCCGCGCGCAATGGCATAGCGCATGCCCGTAAGAAACGCGCCGCCGACGCCCTGGTTGGCGCCATGCATCAGCGTCACCACGCGCGGATCGTTGCAGCGATTGGCAACGATGACGCCGGTGCCTTCGGGGCAGCCGTCATCGACCACCACGATCAGCTCGATCTCGGGGCCGACGCCCTCGATCACCGCAAGGATGCTGCCGGCCGCGCGGTACGCTGGGATGACGACGCAATTCATGGGAAAGTCCGCTTGCGGCGCCACGCCGTGAAATGACGCGCGTTTTGGGCACAGCTTGGTCCAGCTTTGCGACCTTCCGCCTAAGAATATCTTAATTGGCGCTTCCTAAGCTCCCCCTCAGACCTGCCGGCCGCCCGGGATCGCCATGCAAGACCTCAGCCTGACCGCCGGAGACGCCGCCACTACCGGCTTGCGCCGGCTCTTCCGCAACCTTGCGCCTGCCACGCGCGAGCCGCAAAACGCGGAATTTCTGCGCGCGCTCGCCATCCTCGGCGGCATGCTGTTCGTGCTGACACTCATTTCCTATTTGTTGACCACGAACTGGACCGGCGCCCTTCCGCGCGAAAAGGCAACGCTCGTGCTCGGCCGCGACTTCCTGAATTTGTGGATGTACGGCGTCGCGATCTTCGAGCCCGACCCCGCGCGCTACTATGACCTCGCTACCTATAATGACGCGCTCGCCCACATGCTGGGCCCGGGCTATCCCGGCCAGAACTGGCCGAACCCGCCGACGGCGCTGGTGGTGATGGCGCCGTTCGGCCTCTTGAATTATTTCCCGGCGCTGCTGGCGTGGTTTTCGGTGAGCGGGCTTGCCTTCTATCTCGCCGGCCGCCGCGAGGTCGCTGACCTGCGCACGCTTGCGATCGTGCTGGTCTCGCCGGCGGCGCTGATGTGTGTGCTGTCGGGCCAGAGCTCGCTGCTCACGACCGCCACGCTGCTGGCGATCTTCGCCTCGCTCGACGAACGGCCGATCATGGCGGGCGTGCTGATTGGACTGCTCACGGTCAAACCGCAGCTCGGCATCCTGTTTCCGTTCGCCCTGATCGTCTCGAAACGCTGGCTGGTGTTTTTTGCCGCGGCCGCCACGGCGCTGGCGCTACTTGCCACCAGTGTTGCCATCGGCGGCCTCGAGGGCTGGCAGGACTACATCACCAAGGCCCTGCCGCTACAGCGCGAGGTGCTACAAGATGCCGCCGGCACCGCGATGCCGTTCCAGCCATCGATCTTCATGAACATCCGCGGCGTGGTCGGCAACCATGCCGGCGAAATCATCCAGTTCGCCTTCACGATCGCCGCCGTCGCCGCCATCGCTGCCGCCTTTCGCTGGCGGCGCGACGGCGATCCGCGCATGCTGCAGGCGCTGTTCTTCGCCTGCACGGTCTCGGCTTCGCCGTACATGGGCGCCTACGATCTGCTGCCGCTGACTTTCGCCGCGGTTGCGCTGATTGCGGAAGAGAAGCTTGACGCGACCGGACGACGGCTGGCGCAGCTCGTGTTCTGGACGCCGGCGCTGCAACTGCTGTTCGGCAATCTGCAATTGCCCGGCCCCGGCTTCATCGCGCCAATCTTTGCGGTCTATCTGCTGCACGCGCTGTTCAAGCCGTCTCCTGTCGCAGTCGCGGCCTGATCACTCCAGCTTCTCGACGTCACGCAAGATCGGGAACAGCTTCATCCAGAGCAGTGCCACCGCAATGGTGGCAACGCCGCCGAGCACCGCGGCCGGCACCGTGCCGAACAGCGCCGCGGTCACGCCACTCTCGAACTGGCCGAGCTGGTTCGAGGCGTTGATGAAAAGAAAATTCACCGCGCCGACCCGGCCGCGCATATCGTCGGGCGTGCGCAGCTGCACCAGCGAGAAACGGATGACCACGCTTACCGTATCGGCTGCGCCGAGGACCGCGAGCGCCGGCACCGACAACCACATCCAGCGCGAGAGCGCAAACACCACGGTAGCCGCGCCGAACACGATCACCGCCTGGAACATGCGCATGCCGACGCGGCGGTTGATGGTGTGGCGCGCCAGCACCATGGTCATCAACAGCGCGCCGACCGCAGGCGAAGCGCGCAGCACGCCGAGCCCGAACGGCCCGGCCGCTAGAATGTCGCGGGCATAGATAGGCAACAGCGCCACCACGCCGCCGAACAGCACCGCGAACAGATCGAGCGAGATCGTGCCGAGGATCGCCGGATTGGAGCGCACGAAGCGAACGCCGGCGAAGAGGTCGTCGGCTGACGCGGTGTCCCTGGCCGGAGCCTGCCCGGCCTGCCGGATCGCACCGGTGAAGAGCATGCCGGCGAGCCAGAACACCAGCATGATGCCATAGGGCGCGGCGGGCGAGAGTGCATAAGCGAGCCCGCCGAGCGCAGGCCCGGTGATGGTCGCAACCTGGGTCGCGCCGCTTGACAGCGCAGTCGCGCGCTGCAGCGTTCCCTGCGGCGCGATCAGCGGCAGCAGCGCTGCCGTCGCCGGGCTTTCGAACGCACCCGCAACTCCCAGCACGAAGGTCGCCATGAAGATGTGCATTTCGCTGAGCCAGCCGGCGTAAGACCCCCAGCCGAGAAACAGCGCGGTTGCCGCCTCCGCGAGTTGACAGACCTGCACCACGCGCTTGCGCTCGAAACGGTCCGCCACATGGCCGGCGACAAACACCAGCATGGCGGTCGGCAGAAACTGCACCAGCCCGACCATGCCGAGGTCGAAGGCGCGGCCAGTCAGGTCGTAGACCTGCCAGCCGATCGCAACCGCGCCGATCTGGCTGGAAAAGCGCGACAGGCTTCGCGACAGCAGGAAGAAGATCAGGGAGGGCTGCCGGAGCAGCGTGGCCGCTCCCGGCGGGGCAAGCGATGACATGGGGCGGTCGGTGGACGACGAAAGGCGGCCTGTCAACGTCTATCCCGGCATCATGGCATTGCGCTTGCAGCGTGCCCGCTGCCATAGTCGACCGCGCCCGCCAGAGGACATCCATGCTCCAGCTGCAATCGGCATTCGGCATCGTCGCGCTGCTTGTCATCGCCTGGGTGTTGGCCGAAAACCGCCGCGCGGTTTCGCTGAAGCAGGCGGCGGTCGGGCTCGCGGTGACGCTCGCGACCGCCTTGATCCTGATCAAGCTGCCGATCGTCGCGCATGGCTTCTCCGCCATCAACGACGGCGTCGGCGCCATCGCCGATGCTTCGCGCGCGGGAACCTCCTTCGTGTTCGGCTATGTCGGCGGCGCACCGCTGCCGTTCGACCTGAAGACGCCGGGCGCGGATTTCATCCTGGCGTTTCAGGCGCTGCCGATCGTGCTGGTGATGAGCGTGCTGACCGCGCTGCTGTTCCACTGGGGCGTGCTGCCGCCGATCGTGCGCGGCTTGGCGTGGCTTCTGGAACGCACGCTCGGCGTCGGCGGGGCAGTCGGGCTTTCCACCGCCGCCAACATCTTTCTCGGCATGGTCGAAGCGCCGCTGTTCGTGCGGCCCTATCTGGCGCAGATGACGCGCAGCGAATTGTTCCTGGTGATGACCGGCGGCATGGCGGGAATCGCGGGCACGGTGCTGGTGCTGTACGCGACGCTCCTTGCACCACTCATTCCCGACGCCGCCGCGCACTTCGTCATCGCGTCCGTGCTCGGCGCGCCGGCCGCGATCCTGGTCAGCCTGATCATGGTGCCGGAGACGATGGATCGGCGCACCGGCGGCGCGCTCGATGATCCCGAGATGAAGGCATCCAGCACCATGGATGCGATCGTCCAGGGCACCTCGGCCGGCATCGAGCTCCTGATCAACATCATCGCGATGCTGGTCGTGCTGGTGGCGCTGGTCCATCTCGTCAATGCCGTCCTCGGCCTGTTGCCCGAGATCGGCGGGGCGAAGATTTCCCTGCAGCGAATGCTCGGCTACGCAATGGCGCCCGTGTGCTGGCTGATGGGCCTGCCCTGGACGCAAGCCGTCACCGCCGGCAAGCTGATGGGCACCAAGACCGTGCTGAACGAACTGATCGCCTATGTCGATCTCGCAAAGCTCGCGCCCGGGGCGCTCGACCCCCGCTCCAAGCTGATCATGCTCTATGCGCTGTGCGGCTTCGCCAATTTCGCGAGCCTCGGCATCATGATCGGCGGGCTCGGCACGATGGCACCGACGCGCCGGGACGAGATCAATTCGCTCGGCGTGAAGTCGATCGTGTCAGGCACGATCACGACATGTCTGATGGGCGCGATCGTAGGCGTCTTGACATAACTCGTCATGCCCGGGCTTGACCAGGTCAAGCCCGGGCATGACGGGTCAAGCTGCGGCAACGAGGGTGGCTAAGCCGTCAATTCCTTCGTCTCGAAATCCGCAGGCAGGATCACTTCGAGCAGCTCGACATCGTCGGAATAATCCATGATCAGATGCCGGATCTTCGGTGGCTGGGTCCATGAGCTTCCGACCTGGAACGTCGTCTCGCCAACGCCTTCCAGATAGGTTTTCACCCAGCCCTTGAGCACATAGACCATCTGGAATTCGACGTCGTGATAGTGCAGTTTCGAGACCTCGTCCGGATTGCACGGCCCGATCAGGCGGATCACATGCGCCCGCGCGAGGCCATGGGTCGCCTCCGCAATGCCGAGGTCACGGTACTTGGCATAGCCGCGGAGCCCGTCGGCCTTGAAATCCTCGTCGCGGTAATGGCTGATGGCGACGCGCTGCCTGGCACGCTCAGGTTTTGCCGGCGCGGCGTCCCTGCCTTTGCTCTTCAAGTTGCGCCGCGCGGTGGATTTGGCCGCCTTGCCTGCGCGCGATTTCTTCTGCGCGGCGGTTTTCGCGGCCACGCGTGCGGCGGGTTTCCTGGCTCTCTTCTCGGCCATCGGTGCTCTCCCTTGCGTTGGAGAGCACAGCCTAGCACGAATGCGGTGCCGCAGGGACGGGTAAGGGCGCGCCTGCGCCGTGCCGCCAGCAAGTCAACGATGTCGCGTCGTTGATCGGTGGACATGCCAGGCTTTGCCCACCCTTCCGGATCGTTCGATTCGGTGCACTCAATGCAGCTGGAATACGCCGTCGACAGCACGAAGCTCGGCAGGCTTGATCAGCTTCGAATGCGCGACGCGGACCGAATAAAGCGGGCCTTCCAGCTTCTGCTGCCAGAACTGCAGGAAATCCTGCAGCGCCGGAAATTTCGGAAAAAGATCGTAGTTCTGCCAGACATAGGTCTGTAACAGCGAGGGATGATCCGGCATCCGGTAAAGGATCTCCGCCGTCGTCAGCCCATATCCCAGGGCCAGCTTCCGGAAGTCTTCGGAAACGACCCCAACCCGCGACACCATGCCAACCTCCATTGAAGGAGCGCATTCGCGAAGGGTAGCTACCTGCCGGAGCCACCCCGGCCGACGATGCGCTCACATGATGAAAATGTGACGCATTGAACCAACGCATCACAAGCTCAAATGGTTAACGAGTTGTTGAAAATTCGCGCATTAGCAGCAGCTTACCGCACGTGCTAATACGGGACCTGTCACCTCATCCGGCGCGTTAACGATGTCCGGTCGGTTCTGGCAGCGCCGCCTTCCGAGTGCCAATTTTTCTGCTAGAAGCCCCTTGCCCGCCCTTTGAATCTGCCTTAAATCACCCCTCGCTCAGGCTGGCACTCGCTGGCAGAGACTGCTAACAATCCAAAAACCTCTAACAGCTGCAATATCTTAGGAGGACTTTCATGAAATTCCGTCCGCTTCACGACCGCGTCGTGGTCAAGAGGATCGACGCCGAAGAGAAGACCGCTGGCGGCATCATCATTCCCGACACTGCCAAGGAAAAGCCCTCCCAGGGCGAAGTCATCGCGGTGGGCCCCGGCGGCCGCGACGAGAGCGGCAAGCTCATTCCGATCGATATCCAGGTCGGCGATCGCGTGCTGTTCGGCAAGTGGTCGGGCACCGAGGTCAAAATCGACGGCCAGGAGCTCTTGATCATGAAGGAGAGCGACATCATGGGCGTTCTCACCGACGCCGGCGCCTCCAAGAAGAAAGCCGCCTGATCCAACAATCTCACGCTCACCCGGAGGAGCGCCGCGCACCCGAGCAGGCCGAGCGAGAGCGAGGCCATCGCGAACGGTGCAAATCAAAGGCGCCGGCCATAAGGGCGAGAAAGCACATCCAACTCAGGGAAACCAGCAATGTCAGCCAAAGAAGTCAAATTCGGCGTCGACGCCCGCGACCGCATCCTGCGCGGCGTGGACATCCTCAACAACGCCGTCAAGGTGACGCTCGGTCCGAAGGGCCGCAACGTCGTCCTCGACAAATCGTTCGGCGCGCCGCGCATCACCAAGGATGGCGTCACCGTCGCCAAGGAGATC
>JAFAUV010000127.1 GCA_019243075.1 Bradyrhizobium sp. | reverse complement strand
CTTGGTCGCCTGCTCCCAGTCGACGCCCGCCGTGCCGCTGCGCCCGTGGAGCATGGCATTGGCGACGCCGACGCCGATGATCGAGCCGATCAGCGTGTGCGACGAGGAGGCCGGCAGGCCGAGATACCAAGTGCCGAGATTCCAGATGATGGCGGCGATCAGAAGCGCGAACACCATCGCGAAGCCGGCGCTGGAGCCGACCTGCAGGATCAGCTCCACCGGCAGCAGCGAGACGATGCCGAAGGCGACCGCGCCGGTCGAGAGCAGAACGCCGAACAGATTGAACATGCCCGACCAGACCACGGCAATATGAGCCGGCAGCGAGCGGGTGTAGATCACGGTGGCAACCGCGTTGGCGGTGTCGTGGAAGCCATTGACGAATTCGAAGCCGAGAGCAATCAGAAGCGCGACGAACAGCAGTAGATAGGGCAGGTACGAAGTGACCCTCGTGCCGGTCGCATCGACGTCGGAGTAAATGCTGTAGGCGACGAACAGCAGCGCAGCCGCGACGACGCCGAGATAAATGATGCCGGTCAGCGGATGGAATCCCTTGTCGAGGTCTGGCCCTTTCGTGAGGGCAGGCTCGATCGAACCGGGTAACGCAACGTCGCTCATTGGAATTTTCTCCTACTCCCCAATGGATCCGATTTTGCTCGACGCATGTGACAGGCAGGTGAAATGGGCAGGCGCAGACGCGCTTTACGGCGTCGCGAGCAGGCCGCAGCGTTGCAATGCAGCAGCATAGGAGAAAATCACGCAGCGCGTGCAGGTTTTCGCGAGTGTTTGGCTGCGATTTTCAGGTCTTCGACAAAGCGTTGATATTCCAGCTTCCTAGCCTCCTCATCAGGCAGGCGTAGAAGGTAGGAGGGGTGTATCGTTACCAGTGCCTCGTATCCTTCACCGAGCTCGATCAGACGGCCGCGGTTCTTGTTGATGGGCGTGGCCTTGCCAAACACGCATTGGGCAGCGGTCGCGCCCATAGCTACCACCAGTTGAGGTTTGACCGCGGCGAGTTCGCGCTCGTACCAAGGACGGCACGCCCTGATCTCCGGCGTGGCCGGCTTCTGATGCAGGCGGATTTTCCCCCGCGGCACGAATTTGAAATGCTTCACCGCGTTGGTGACATAGACCGTGGTGCGGTCGATGGCGGCCTCTTCCAGGGCGCGGTCGAGCATCTGGCCGGCCGGACCCACGAAGGGATGACCCGCCAGGTCTTCCTTGTCGCCGGGCTGCTCGCCGACCAGCATGACGCGGGCGCGAGGCGGGCCTTCGCCGAACACGGTCTGGGTAGCGTTCTTCCAGAGCGGACAGGCGCGGCAGGCGGCTGCTTCCTCACGCAGCGTTTCGATGTCGGACCGGGAGGGGGTTTTTCGGGCCATCACGGGCTCCAGCCGTTTTTGAGCCTTGCGCGGCTCGGTCGCCGCATGGGCGATCATGGCATCGACGGTGCGACCCGCACTATCGATCAGGGGCTTAATCATCGAAGCCTCGGGCAGGTTCCTCCAGTATTTCTTCGGCATCTCGGTCTGCATCATCTTCACCTTCAGCCGAGCCGGATTGAAGATGCTGGCGTAATAGCGGCGCCACAATTCTTCGAGCCGGTCATCTGTGGGCGCCTCGCTTTTGGCGACGCCGGCGGTGAAGGAGACAGCCAGCCCGTCCCAATGCGCGCAAAGCTCGGGGGTCAGGATCGACCAGGGCATGTCGGCGAAGCGGCGCGCGAAAAACGGCGCCGCCAGCTCGACGATGTGATGCTCCGGTTCGAACCAGGCGACGTAGCGGGCGTCCCGTTCGCGGCCGACTTCGCGGAAGCGGACGAAGGCGTGCATCTTGTGCTCGTCGCGATGGACGGCCTTGGCCATGGCCGTCACCCGCGACACGTCGGGATCGGTCGCGGCATCGAGCAGGTCATGGCGGCCGAGCAACCGCCGGAGCAGCCGGTACAGCAAAGCGAAACGCTCGCCGTCGCGGTGCAGGATCGCGGCCTGTGCAAGTTCAACGAATTTGGCCGGCACGTTGAACGTGCCGCTCTGCTCCTGCAATGGCGCTGTTGCCGTCGACATCTCGAACAGCCCGGGCTCGTTGCCGCGCACCGACCAGCTTACGTCGACCGGTTCGATGTGATTCAGCGCCAGCTTCCGCGCCGCCTTGCGCCAACCGTCGAAATCGGTTTCGCTG
>JAFAUV010000146.1 GCA_019243075.1 Bradyrhizobium sp. | reverse complement strand
ACCTCGTCGAAGATTTTGATCAGCTCGATCGAGCGCGAGTGCCGACCGGTCTTGGTCGCAAAGCGCTCGTCGGTGACGAGGTCCTCGCGGCCCATGCAGCGCGCCAGCGTCGGGAATTGCCGTTCCTCGTTCAGGAGCGAGAGGATGAGCCAGCGGCCATCCTTGCACCTGTAATGGTTGGTCACCGCATTCAGCGCCTGCTCGCGCGGCCTGCGTCTGGAGAATTTGGCGCCGACAAGCTTCGCTTGCGCCATCACGCCATTGGCCCAGATGCCGTTCGCCATCAGATTGGTCGCGACATGCGAGCCCTTGCCGGTGCGCTCGCGCTGATACAGCGCGGTGACGATGGCGCCGTACAGCGCCATGGCGCAGGGATGGTCGCCCATGCCGGCGACCGAACGCGCCGGCGTCGTCTCTTCATCGGCGCGCACCAGGTCCATCAGGCCGGAACGCGCCCAATAGGCGTTGCTGTCGAAGCCGGGCTTGTTGGCTTCTTCTCCCTTCTCGCCATAGCCGGTGAAGGAGGCGTAGATCAGGCGATGGTTGCGATGGGCGAGATGGTCGTAGGTGATGCCGAGCTTGGCGCGCACCTGCGGCGGCATGTTGGTGATGAAGACGTCGGTCTCGGCCACGAGCTTGTAGAGCACCGCCTGCGCCTCCGGCCTGGTGAGGTCGAGCGCGAGACTCTTCTTGTTGCGGCCTTCGAGCAGCCAGGCGAAATTGTGCTCGCTGTGCGGATAGCCCGGCAGGTTCGGCAGGTTGCGATAGGGATCGCCGGAACCAGGCGGCTCGATCTTGATTACATGGGCGCCGAAGTCGGACAGCACGGTCGCGGCGGCTGGCGCCGCGATGAAACTCGCGCAATCCAGCACCTTCAGCCCGTCAAAGATGCCCTTTTCCATGTGAGGTCGCTCCCGTGCGGTTGTTGCTCTTGTCGCCGTGGCCCGAGTGGCCGGGCGCGGCTGCGATCACGCCCATTTGACCGATGTTGGCAGGGGATGCAACCGTTCCAGCTCGGCCGCTCTCGTCATCTCGGAGCGGGGCGCATATGGCAATGATCACGGCGCGGCGGTAAAGCTCCCGGCAGCCTGCATCGGACGGGTCGTCGGCTGCGCCTGCCCTGGAAGCTCCTCGCGTCGAAGGGAGAGATCACCATGTCATCCTCCGCCTCCCGGCTGCTGGCGCTGGTTGCGTCCGTCATCCTGATGCAGAACGCGGTCGAGGCCGGCGATCTCGAGGACTGCGCAGGTACGGCCGCCGACAAGATCGAGCCGGCCTGTACCGCCATCATCAATGATCAGTCGCGCCCGGCAGAGGAGCGGCTGAAAGCCTATGTCGGCCGCTCACGTTTTTACGCAGGACGCGCCAGATACGATGTTGCGGCTGCCGATGCCGATGCGGCGCTTCAGCTCGATCCGAAATCGCTGCCGGCGCTGTTCGCACGCGGCTTCGCGCGGCAGCGTGCCGGCAAGTTCGACGATGCGCTGGCCGATTTCAACCAGGCGGTCGAGCTCGATCCAGGGAGCGCGCCTGCATTCGCGGCCCGCGGCGGCTTGAAGAACGATCGGAAGGCGTGGGCCGATGCGATCGCCGATTTCAGCCGGGCGATCGCATTGCGTCAGGACTTTGCCCAGGCCTATGTCGGCCGCGCCCACGCTTATGTCGAGGCCGGTCAGCTCGATCCTGCGCTGAGCGATCTCAATACGGCGATCTCGATCAATCCAAATGTCCCGGCCGCTTTTTTCTGGCGCGGCCAGGCCTACCGGCGCAGGGGCGATGCCGATCATGCGCTCGAGGATTTTTCGCGCGCGATTGCGCAATCACCGCAAACCGAGATCGGCTCCTATTTTGCGCGGGGCCAGATCTTCAGCGGCAAGGGCGACTATGCCCGCGCCATTGCCGATTTCGACAAGGTGCTGGCGGTCGCTCCCAATGGTGCGGCGGCGCAGGCGGCCCAGCAACAAAAGCGGACGGCGCTGGCCATGCAGGCGGAGCTTGGCAAGGTCCATGACGGCCAGCCGCAGCCGGCGGCGGATCCTAAGCAGGCCACCGCCGCACCTGTGCCGCCGCCGCCCGCCGCACAATCCTCCGAACAGGCGATCCGCGAGGCGCAGCAATTCATCGCGCAACGGCGATATGCGGACGCGGTGACGCGCCTCACGGCGGTGCTATCGGCCGATCCCCACAATGAGACGGCGCTGCGGTATCGCATCTCGGCATATTCGTTCCTGGCCCGCTTTTCGGACGCGCGCAACGACATGGACGAGGTGCTGAAGCAGAAGCCGGACGACACGCAGATGCTGGGCGCGCGCTCCATCGCCTCGATCGGCATGAGGCAGCTCGACCAGGCGATGAGCGACGCCGATCATGCCTTGAGCGTCGACCCCAACAACGCGCTGGCCTATCTCGGCCGCGGCACGGTCAAGCGGCTCAACGGAAAATTCCAGGACGCCATCGCCGATCTCGACCGCTCGATTTCGCTCAATGCGAAGGATGCTGCGGCCTATTCCGAACGCGGTCAGGCCTATATGGGGCTGGTCCAGCTCGACAAGGCACTGGTCGATTTCGACCAGGCGCTGGCACTCAACCCGCTGAACGACACGGCGCGCGGCGCCCGCGGGCTTTCGCTGCTGTTGAAGGGCAACAGCGCGGAAGGGCTGGTCGACGTCAAGAGCGCGCTCGACCGAAACCCGAACAACCAGACGGCGGAGCTCGGCCAGGGCCTCGCGATGCTGGTCTCCGGCCAATATGATCGCGCCATCCTGGCGCTGAACCAGATCATCGGCAAGGCGCCGAGCTTCGAGCCCTTCGCCCGCACGCTGCGGGCGCGGGCTTACCTCGCCAAGAAAGACCCGGCCGATGCCATGACCGATCTCAACCTCGTGCTCGACAAGCGCCCGAACGATGGCGAGGCGCTTGCGTTGCGCGGTATCGCCTATTCGGCGACCCGCGACTACGACAAGGCGCTCGACGATCTCTCGAGGGCGATCGCGCAACGCGAGACGGTCGAGCGCTATTTCGCCCGTGCGGCGATCTACGAGGCGCAGAACAAGATCGACAAGGCGACCGACGATTACAGGAGTGCCACGCAAGTTGCGCCGGCCAGCGTGTTCGACATTCTGGCCCAGGCGCAGTCGCGGCAGAGGATCCAGCAGCTCGGCAAGCGCATTCCGTGCGGCGATTCCGCGCGGGCCAACAAGGGCGAAACCTGCCTGTGACGGCTATTCGTCTCCGGACAGTAGAGCGGCATTGCCGCCGGCTGCCGCGGTGTTGATGGTCACGGTCTGCTCGGTGGCGAAGCGGGCAAGATAATGCGGCCCCCCGGCCTTGGGGCCGGTGCCGGACAGGCCGTGGCCGCCGAACGGCTGCACGCCGACCACCGCGCCGATCATGTTGCGGTTGACATAGACGTTGCCGGTCGGCAGGCGCGCGACGATCGCCTCCACCATGTCGTCGATGCGGGAGTGGATGCCGAGCGTCAGGCCGAAGCGGGTAGCCGCGATCGATTGCAGAACATCCTCCAGCCGTTCGGCGTCATAGCGCACGACGTGCAGGATGGGTCCGAACACCTCCTCGGTGAGCTGGCCCGCGTCATTCAGCTCGAAAATATGCGGCGCGACGAAATTGCCTTCCGGGGCGCGGCCTGCGTAATGCACCCGCGCCTCGCGCTTCATGCGTGCGATATGCGCGTCCAGCCGCGACTTGGCTTGAACGTCGATCACCGGTCCGACATGGGTCGAGGGATCTGTGGCGTCGCCGATCTTCAATTCGCGCGCGGCGCCTGCGATCATCTCGATCATGCGGTCGGCGACCTCGCCCTGCACGAACAGGAGTCGCAGCGCCGAGCAGCGCTGGCCGGCGGAGCGGAAGGCCGACGTCACGGCATCGTCGGCGACCTGCTCGGGCAGCGCGGTGGCGTCGGCGATCATGGCATTGATGCCGCCGGTCTCGGCGATCAGCGGCACGATAGGCCCTTCACTGGCAGCTAGCGTCCTGTTGATCGAACGTGCCACCTCGGTCGAGCCTGTGAACACCACGCCGGCAGCGGCGGGATGGGCGACCAGCGCGGCGCCGATCCGGCCGTCGCCCAAGACCAGCCGCAGCGCGTCGGCGGGCACCCCGGCCTCATGCAGCAGCTTGACCGCTTGCACAGCGATCAACGGCGTCTGCTCGGCCGGCTTGGCGACAACGGTGTTTCCCGCCATCAGAGCGGCCGTCACCTGGCCGAGAAAGATCGCGAGCGGGAAATTCCAGGGCGAGATCGCCACGAAGACGCCACGGCCGCGCAGACGGAGCCTGTTGCTTTCGCCGGTCGGTCCCGGCATGGCTTGGTCGCTGCCGAACAGCTTTCGGCCCTCGGCGGCATAGTAGCGGCAGAAATCGGCGGCTTCGCGCAGCTCGGAGAGCGCATCATCCAGCGTCTTGCCGCCTTCGCGCTGCAGCAGCGCAATGAAATGCGCCGCACGACTTTCAAGCAACTCCGCAGCCTTCTCCAGCGCGGCCGCGCGTCGTGCGGCTGCCATCGTGCTCCAGCTCTCGAAACCATGGCGCGCCGCGGTCACGGCGGCATCGGCGTCGGGGGTCGTCGCATCGGACGCGCTGCCTGCCGCCGGGGTTTTCTCTGCGGCGACCGCGGCGACCAGCTTGTCGAATGCGGCGCGCTCGCCGAATTCGATCCCGCGCGAATTGATCCGCTGCGGCAGCAGGAGGTCGCGCGGCAGGGGAATTTTCGGATGCGACGCCTGCGCGGCGCTTCCAATGACAGCGGCGGGCCGCTTCAGCAGGGTCTTGACCGGCACCGCCTCGTCGGCGGCCAGCGCCACGAAAGAGGAGTTGGCACCGTTCTCCAAGAGCCGCCGCACCAGATAGGCGAGGAGGTCGCGATGGCTGCCGACCGGCGCATAGGTGCGGTAGGCGAACTCTGGGCGATCCTCGACAAGCTGCGCATAGAGTGCCTCACCCATGCCGTGCAAGCGCTGGAATTCGAAGCCTTCACTGCGATCGGCCAGTTCCAGCACGGTCGCGACCGTCAGCGCGTTGTGGGTGGCAAATTGCGGAAACAAGCGCGGCTGCAGCCCCAAGAGCTTTCGCGCGCAGGCGACGTAGTTGAGATCGGTCATCGCCTTGCGGGTGAAGACGGGATAGCCGTCGAGCCCGCGCTCCTGCGCGCGCTTGATCTCGGTGTCCCAATAGGCGCCCTTGACCAACCGCACCATGAGGCCGCGATTGTGCGCACGCGCCAGCGCATCGACATAGTCGATCACGTCGGAAGCGCGCTTCTGATAGGCCTGGATCGCCAGCCCGAAGCCGTCCCAGCCGGCAAGCGAGGTATCACCAAGGGTCGCTGCGATCACGTCGAGCGACAATTCGAGCCGGTCGGCTTCCTCGGCATCGACGGTGAAATTCAGCTCGAAGGATTTGGCACGCCGGGCGAGATCGGTCAGGAGCGGCACCAGCTCGGTCATCACCCGGCCGCGGCTTATCGCCTCGAAGCGCGGATGCAGCGCCGAAAGCTTGACGGATATGCCGGGCCGGTCGGGTA
>JAFAUV010000050.1 GCA_019243075.1 Bradyrhizobium sp. | reverse complement strand
TGGGGCATGGGCACGGCCACCTTCCCGGCGCTGATGTTCGCGGGGCAAGCGCGCGCGGTGATCCGCCGCGACGGCTCCGGCGTGATGGAAACCGGCGCGCACGACATGGGCCAGGGCGCCTGGACCGCGCTGGCGCAGATCGCCGCCGATTCGCTTGCGCTCGACCTCGATCACATCGAGTTCAAGGCGGGCACGTCCGATCTGCCCGACGCCGGCATCGCCGGCGGCTCGGCGCATACGGCGACCGCCGGGGTTGCGATCCACAATGCCGGCGCCGCCGCGATCGCCAGGCTGGCCGAGCTCGCAACGGGGGACCGGCGTTCGCCGCTGTTCGGCGCCGGCAATGCCGGCGTGGTCGCCCGCGACGGCCGGCTATACCGCCGCGACGACGAAAGCCGCGGTGAAGGCTTCGCCGACATTCTCGCCCGCGCCGGCCTTGCGGAGATCGAGGCGCGCGGCGATGGTGCGATGGATCCGGCTGCGCAGGCCAACTACGCCATGCGCGCGCATGGCGCGGTCTTTGCGGAAGTGAAGGTCGACCCGGATTTGGGCCAGGTCCGCGTCACTCGCATGGTTGGCGCGTTTGCTGCCGGGCGCATCGTCAATCCGCATCTGGTACGGAGCCAGTATCTCGGCGGCATGATCTGGGGCGTTTCGTTCGCCCTGCATGAGAAGGCGATCGTCGATCGCCGCTCGGGCCGGATCATGAATGCCAATCTCGCCGAATATCATATGCCCGTGAACGCCGACGTGCCCTCGATGGAGGCGTTGATGATCGAGGAGCACGACCCGCATGTGAATCCGCTCGGCATCAAGGGAGTCGGGGAGATCGCCATCACCGGCTCGGCCGGCGCGGTGGCCAACGCGGTCTGGCACGCGACCGGAATCCGCGTACGCCGGTTCCCGATCGCGATCGAGGAGCTGGTGACCGAATAGCGCTTGGCTCACCATTTTCTGGCCGCATCGGGAGCAGAAGAAACCGCCCTGCGGGCGTGGCGTCGGCGCCTGGGATTCGCCATAGGCGGTTTCAGATGACGGGTTCGGAATTAAAGCAATTGCGCGCTGATCTTGGGGAAGCCATCGGTCGGCAACTCACACCGGCCGACATGGCCAAACTCTGCGGCTTGCTGGCCGGCGGTGCGGAGACGATCCGCCGCTGGGAAGTGTCGGGCCCGAGCGAGGCTGCCGCCAAGCAGTTACGCATCCTGGCGATGGCGAGCGACAGGCATCCGATCCTGGAAAGCTTCAACGTGTTCGACCGCTTCGATGTCCCCGAGCAGGATCGGCCGGCGCGCCGGGCGCAGTTTCGCGAGCAGATGAAAGCGGAGGTGCGCAGACGGCTGGCAGCATGATGCCGCATCGGCCGCGACGAGAGGCTTAACGGGCGTTTACCCGGAGTGCCAATACGGCACGAAGGTGAGCGTTCTCAAGGGCCTCCTTCGGCGTTTTTTAAGCTCGCGTTAAGCACGGCAAAGCTTTGTCTTCCAATCGGTTGGTTTGGAATTTCCTGTGCTCGCCTAGTGACAGCTTTTTATTCAAATGCGGCCTATTCCGTAAAGCTGTCGATGGCGCCGTCGCAGCCGGCGTCAGCTTGGTTCTGTGTTTGGAGTAAACCAATGAAGAAGTTTCTGCTCACCACCGCCGCGATCGCAGCCATCGGCGCGGCGCTGCCCACCCACGCCGCCGACCTCGCCTATGGCCAGCCCTATTATCAGAAGGCGCCGGCCTATGTGGCGCCGATCTACAACTGGACGGGCTTCTATATCGGCGCCCATCTCGGCGGCGCATTCTCCAGCGACAACAATTTCAACGGCCTTGGCACCGGCAACAACGGCAATGGCCGCTTCCTCGGCGGCCTGCAGGCCGGCGCGGACTACCAGCTCAGCCCGAACTGGGTGATCGGCGTCGAAGGCCAGTACAGCTGGCTCTCCGGCAATGTCGGCGCGGTTTTCCCGGGCGGCTATGCCTATACCAACAACCAGCGCGGTCTCGGCTCGATCACCGGCCGCGTCGGCTACAGCTGGGGTCCGGGCCTGCTCTATGTGAAGGGCGGCTATGCCTATTCCGACAACAATGAGAACGTGACGCTCGGCGGCGTGCCGGTCGCGTTCGCAACCTCGGGCGATCACCGCAACGGCTACACCGTCGGCGCCGGCGTCGAATACATGTTCGCGCAGAACTGGTCGGCCAAGCTGGAGTACCAGTACTATAATTTCGGCAGTGCCAGCTTCACCACCCCCGCCGCACTGATTCCGGTCGGCAGCTTCACCACCGACGACCACGTCATCAAGGCCGGCGTGAACTACCGCTTCAACTGGGGCAGCCCGGTGGTCGCGCGCTACTGAGCCGCAACCAGGCGTCAGCACAACCAAGCCTTAACGAAAGGCCGGCGAAACGCCGGCCTTTTTTCGTTGATCGCTTCTTTTGTTGCGCAAACCGGGCCCATTTTCCCAATTTTATTAACCGACTACCGCGATACTGCCGACCGGATTTCTTCCATAGGTAGCGGCGGGGGCGGGCAATGGCGTTGCGGTTGGGTCTCGGCAGGGTGTTTGGATTGCTGCGGCCGCGGTGGGGCGTAAGGGGCAGCCTGTTTGCCGCCTTCGCGGTCATCGCCGCCATGGCCATCGTGATCTCCGCCGGCGCGGGTTATGTGCTGCAGCAGCTCGGCATGCGCATGCTCGATCTCTCGGGCCGCGACATTCCCCGGCTGGCGGCGAGCCTGCAACTCTCGGCCCAGAGCGCGAGCCTGGCGGCGCAGGGACCGTCGCTCTTGTCGGCGCCCAACCAGGATGCGTTGGAGGAGCGCATCAGGAAGATGATGGAAATCCAGCAGCAGACGCAGCAGAAGCTCGGCGAGATCATCGAGCTCGGCGCCGACCAGACAGTCGTCACTGCGCTCGGCGAGACCATCAAGAACATCAACGAGACCGCCCAGAGCCTCGCCAAGGCGGCCCGCGAGCGGCTGGATGCCGCCGCCCTGCACGACAAGCAATATGACGCGCTGCGCGCAGCCCAGGGCGCGTTCGTCGCGACGGCCAGCCCCGCGATGCTCGACGCGCAGACCCAGGTCAATGCCATTCTGTCCTCGGCCAACCTGTCCGCCGGCGACGCCAACGACGCCGTGCAGGCGATCGGCCAGCTCGGCAATGTCGTCGCCAGCGGCAATCTCGCGGCCGCCGACCTGAGCGCGGCGCTGTCGGCCAATTCGCTCGACAAGCTCGACGACATCGAAAAGGGATTCAAGTCGGCGCAGGGGCGCCTGCGGTCCAATCTCGATCTGCTGCAGGACAATGCCGCAAGCAAGAAGCTGCGCGAGGCCGCCGAGAAGCTGCTCGCGCTCGGCGCCGGCAAGACCGGCGTCTTCAGCCTGCGCGAGAAGGAGCTCGACGCCGCCGATTACGGCCAGACCGTGCTCGAAGAGACCCGCAAGCTCAATGTCGGCCTCGACATCAGCGTGCAGCAGCTCGTCGAGGGCGTTCAGAAGGATACCAACGCCTCGACGTTCCAGGCGCGCCAGCAGATTTCCTTTGCGACCATGGTGATGCTGGCGCTCGGCGCCGCCACCCTGCTCGGCTCGGTGCTGTTCGTCTGGCGTTACGTCGGCGGCAACATCCTGCGGCGCATCAGGAGCCTGCAGCATTCGATGGAGCTGCTTTCCAATGGCGATCTCGACAGCGAGATCTACCGCTCCAGCCAGAGTGACGAGATCGCGGCGATGTCGGAAACGTTGCAGGTATTCCGCGACAGCATGATTCGGGCCCGCGCGCTCGCCGCCGACCAGGACCAGGATCGCCTCGCCAAGAGCGAACGCACCACGCGCATCGAGGGGCGCATCTCCGAGTTCGAAGCCGCCGTCCGCGCCGCACTCGACAATCTGCAGCAATCGGCCAATTCGATGCAGGCGACGGCGCAGAGCATGTCGTCGACCGCGGACCAGTCGAACGCGCTGGTGAGCGCGGTCGCTTCCGCCGCCGAAGAGACCTCGGTCAATGTGCAGACGGTCTCCGCCGGCACCGAGCAATTGTCCTCGTCGATCACCGAGATCGGCCGCCAGGTGGTGACCTCGGCCGAGATCGCCCGCAAGGCGGTGGCGGAAGCCGGCACCACCGACGCCACCATGCAGGGCCTCGCCGACAATGCGAGCCGCATCTCGGTGGTGGTCGACCTGATCCAGGTCATCGCCTCGCAGACCAACCTGCTCGCGCTCAACGCCACCATCGAGGCGGCGCGCGCGGGCGAAGCCGGCCGCGGCTTTGCCGTGGTCGCCTCCGAGGTGAAAAGCCTTGCAAGCCAGACCGCGAAGGCGACCGACGAAATCCGCGCGCAGATCGCCAGTATGCAGGCGGTGACGACCGCCGCCGTCAGCGCGATCAGGAACATCGGCCAGACCATCGGCGAGATCAACGATGTGACAACGGCGATCGCCGCCGCCGTCGAGGAACAGGGCGCCGCCACCCGCGAGATCGCCCGCAACATCCAGCACGCGGCCGGCGGCACCACCGAAGTGTCCGGCAATATCGCCGGCGTCTCCGCGGCCTCGGCCGAGGCCGGCACGGCCGCCGCCGAAGTGCTGAACGCCTCCGCGGCCCTGCGCCGCGAAGCCGACGGATTGCGGGCCGAAATCGACGCGTTCCTGAACAATATCCGCGCGGCGTAACCGGGTGCATCGTTTCCGGAGCGCGCCAACGTGCACCGGAATGACGGGCTGACATGAGATTTCAGGCTGGCGCCCCGCCGCCGCTGCGGCTAAGCCAGTGGCATGCACACGCGAACTGACTCGCTCCACTCCTCCGCCGAAGCCCTGCGCTATCCCTGGGAAAACCATCCGGGGATCGACCAGGTCGTCGAGGTGACCTCGGGTCTGTTGTGGGTGCGGCTGAAACTCCCGTTCCGCCTCAATCACGTGAACATCTACCTGCTCGCCGACGGTGGCGGCTGGACGGTGATCGATTCCGGCTTCGGCAACGAAGAGTCGATCGCCGCCTGGACCGCGCTATTGGAGGGTCCGCTTCGGGGTGCGAAGATCACGCGCCTGATCGTCACGCACTCGCATCCGGACCATGTCGGACTCGCCGGCTGGATCACCGAGCGCTTCAACTGCCCGCTCCAGATGTCACAGGTGGAATATCTGCAGTCGGTCTATCACCAGAACCGCGGCAGCGAGGAGCGGCGCAACGCCCAGCGGCTGTTCTTCCGCCGCCACGGCATGGACGAGGATCTGACCGAGACGCTGCTCGGCCGCGGCCAGGATTATCTGAAGCGGGTTTCGGTGCTGCCGCCGTCCTACCATCGGCTGACCCATGGCGACGAGGTCGTGATCGGCACGCGGCGCTTCAAGGTGATCACCGGCGGCGGCCATGCACTCGACCAGGTGATGCTCTATTGCGCCGCCGACAAACTGTTCCTCTCGGCCGATCAGGTGTTGAGCAAGATTTCGCCCAATGTCAGCGTGTGGGCTGTCGAGCCGGATGCAAACGCGCTCGGCGCGTATCTGCGTTCGCTTGCCGGTCTGAGCCGCGACGTGAAGGACGACGTGCTGGTTCTGCCCGGTCACGGCGTGCCGTTCTACGGATTGAAGGCGCGCATCAAGCAACTCGCCGATCATCACGAAGAGCGATGCCAGTTGATTGCGAATGCTTGTAAGGATTCGCCGAAGACATCGGCGGAATTGGTGCCGGTCGTGTT
>JAFAUV010000030.1 GCA_019243075.1 Bradyrhizobium sp. | reverse complement strand
CTGTTCCTGACCGAACGGCGTCTGCCGGTCTGCAGCCCGGCCTTGCTGGCGCGGCTGCCGCTGAAGGAGGTGGCCGATCTCAGCCAGCATACGCTGCTGCATCTGTCGACGCTGCCGCGCGTTTGGTCGGACTGGCTCGCCGCGGCTGCAATGCCCGATCTCGTGCCGGCCGCAGCGCTCACCCTCGATCATTTCTACCTGACGCTTCAGGCCGCGCTCGATGGCCTCGGCGTCGCCATGGGACCAACGGCGCTGATCGACGACGACCTCAGGGCAGGACGCCTCGTGGCACCGTTCGCCGATCTCAGCGTGCCGGCGCGCAGCTACCACATCTACCAGCCCGACACGCAAGCCGACGATCCGGCCTCAGCCGCCTTCTGCCAATGGCTGGAGCAGATGGGACAAATGCAAACCTGAGCGAGCCGTCGGGACGCGCGCTCACCGGCCTCTATCCTGCGGCATGGTCCGGTCTTCCTCGTCATGGCGCGGGCCGCGCTTCGGTATCGGCATACTCGGCGCGGGGGGAATATTCATCAGCGAAACCGTGGTTTCGCCGCCGGTGCTGGCGACAAACAAGAACACTGCCACTGCGGCCAGCAGCAGTCCGGAAACAATGACGGCGAGGAAGATGCGATCCATGCGGGAGAACGTATCCTGCGCGAAGACCGTTCCGGCCCGTCCCGCAAGATTCCCGCGGCATGGGTCAAATCCGAACGATGAAAGCGCCCGCGCCAGGTCCGGCGTGACGCCTCGCGCAACAGCTGACTTGCGCATTCGCCTTGGAACCACGACGCGACGCCCCGGTTGATTCCCCACCAAACCAGGAGAGAAGCATGGGTATCTTCAGCAAGGACATTCGTTCCATGGATGATCTGTTCCTGCACCAGTTGCAGGACATCTATTATGCCGAACAGCAGATCACGAAGGCGCTGCCCAAGATGATCGAGAAGGCCACCAACCGCGACCTCGCGGCGGGCTTCAAAACGCATCTCGAGGAGACGCAAAAGCAGATCGAGCGGCTCGACAAGGTATTCGAGAAGCTCGGCAAGAAGCCGAGCGCGACCTCCTGCCCGGCAATCGACGGCATCATCAAGGAAGCCGACGAGGTGGCCGGCGAGATCGAGGACAAGGCCGTTCTCGACGCCGCGCTGGTCTCGGGCGCGCAGGCCGTGGAGCATTACGAGATCTGCCGCTACGGCACCCTGATCGCCTGGGCCGAAAGGCTCGGCCACGACGATGTGGTCCGTTTCCTTACCACCAATCTCAACGAGGAGACGGCGACCAACAGCAAGCTCAACACCATTGCGATGCGGAAGGGCGTAAACAGCAAGGCCGCCAACGCGGCCTGACGCTTCTCGTGATCGCAGAAAAGCCTCCGGTTCTGCCGGAGGCTTTTTCGCGCGCCGAAGTCAAGCTTCGCAACAGCTATGGGCGCGACGGCACGGCGGTCGGCGCCGCGCGGCGGCCTGAACCTCAACAGCCCTTGCAGATGCTCTTCACCGTCTGATCGAGCTTCCTGTTCTCGGCATCGATCTGGGCATCGCTACTCTGCTCTTTCGTCGTCGTGGGTCCGTTTGGACCCGGCATCCGCGTTCCGTTGGACCGCAGCGTTCCGCCGCCTGATGCAGCGCCGGAAGAATAGGCCGTCCCCGCCGAGTTCGTGCCAGGCGGCGGAGTTGCGGGATTTCGCACCTCGCCATTGGCAGGCGTGCCGGGCGAGGGATTGGCAAGGCCCGTCGTGGTGCCCGGACTGAAATTCGGCGCCCTGCCGCTGCCGCTCGGATCGTTACCGGAGTTGTTGAGGCCGGCCGCGTTCGCCGGTCCATTCGCAATTCCGTTCGTGCCCAGAGACCCGGCGCCGGCGGAGCCTGCCCTCGGCGATGCCGCCGCGCCCGCGGCGCCGCCGGATGCGCCTGCCGCTCCACCTCCGGCACCTCCAGCCCCGCCACCACCACCACCACCACCTCCTCCCCCTTGAGCGAAGGCGAGGGATGATCCGAGGGCTAGTGTGGCGGCGAGCGTCAGGACGCGGAGTTTCATGGCCGATTCCTCCAAAGAGAACCAAGCCCGTCGCTGTTGGATCGTTCCTGTTTGTGGAAGGCGGCTGAGGCGGCTTGATGCCCCTGAACTGACCGGACGCCGAGATTATCCATCGCAAGTGCCGTCCCGGCGAAACAGCCGTCCGGTCCTCATGCCCATTTCGTGAAGCGGCGTGTCATTTCGGCGGCTGCAGGCCGGGCGAATTGAGCCATTCGGTGAGATGCGAGGCGGTGTCGGCGCGTCTTGCCCGCAGCAGTAAGTCCTCGCGCTCCTTGCTGGGCGGAAGCGACTTGGCTCGCTCACGGTCGGCCTCGGCCTGAATGCGAAGCCGCGCCTCGAGCGGGACGGTCTGTTTGAAACGTCGTCGTTGCATGCTGCGCTCCTTTCTTTCGAGATGGGCGGAAGCGCTAGAGGCGTTCGCATCACCGGTAACTGCCAGAAAGACCGCATGGTGATAACGCGAAGCTAGGTCTGTCGAGGCAGCCGCGCGACAACAAAGATCAAGTTAATTGTCACGGCGCGAAGGAACATTC
Organism: Bradyrhizobium sp.; assembly: GCA_019243075.1. Taxonomy (GTDB): domain Bacteria; phylum Pseudomonadota; class Alphaproteobacteria; order Rhizobiales; family Xanthobacteraceae; genus Bradyrhizobium. The sequence goes on along the minus strand of JAFAUV010000030.1, from coordinate 4,835 downwards.
ACAAAGGGTTTTTTAAGTGCCTTTTTTGCCCTTTGAGCGGATTACTCAAATTGATCATCGCCCTGACAAATGCCATGGGGTGTGAAATGAGGATGTGATGTGGCACGCGCGCCTTTGGCTTTGTAGCAACTTCACAGCCTTTCGCCCCGCTCACGCCCGCGCGAGCAGCCGGCGCTTTCCTTCGCGCAAGAATCGCGCGTCGCGAATCCTTGCTCTGGTGGAGGGACCGCGCTTCTCCTTGAGCCGCTCCTCGATCGTCGGCAGACACGCGATGCCGCCGAGCTGCGTCCATTCGCGCACCAGCGCCGACATCGTCGCGCGCATCGCCATCAGGAGCCGGGCGGAGGCGGTGCAGTCCAGGTCATGATTGACCTGATCGCGAATCTCCTCCTCGACGCGCAGCATCTCCACGCGCAAGGCATTCATCTCTCTGCGGATCCTGTTCAGCCGGTTGTCCATCCAAGCCTCCTCGATCAGGGACTTTGATATAAGAACAAAACAGGAACATCCAGTCAAGCGGATTTCAAGCGAATTGGGTGCGTGACGCTTTAATGGTTACCAAAACCTGAAGGGGATGGCTCGATTGCTTCGGGCTTTGCGGAGCGACCCTTAGAGTTTTCGCTGTATTTCCCTGACCCATCCAAGATCAAAATGAGCTGGGGGGCTCACATGGAAATCATCGGGATTCTGGGATTCATTTTCGCTTCCGTTGCCGTCGGCACGTTGGTCTATGAGCGCGAGATGGACGTCCTGAACGGACGCACCATCGAAGGCCGTGAGGAGACCAATGAGCTCGACGCGATCTGGAATCCGGCGCTGGTCCTGGTCGAGCGCATCAATTGGAAAACGCGCAACGCGGTATACCTGGCGTCGCTGGCGTAACCTTGCCCAAAACAATCGGCGAGATACAAATTCGACCTCGTCGCGCCAGGGCTTTGCCCGCCTTCCTTGCGAAGGAGCGACAGCGACGAAGCATCCATGCTGATCCGAAGATAGATCTCTGGATTGCTTCGCTTCGCTCGCAATGAGGCGGCCGGCACAAGCCTGCGATCACGAAAGACGACGACCAGATCAGTTCGTCACCCGATCGCAACCCCGCCGCCGATGGTGCGGTTGAGCACCTGGGTCGTCCGCTCGATGCGCTCCGCGGCCGCATTCAACGCATTGGCCACCGCGGTCTGCGTTTGTCTCGCACGGTCGATGGCGGCACTGCGGACCTCGCGAAGGTTGTTCAGCTCCTGCTCGAGGCCGCGGATGCGCTGCCCCGCATCAAGCAGCTCGTCGCAGACGGTGAGCGCGGCCATCACGGTGAGGCGCTGATCGCCGATTTCGCCGAACTTGCCGCGGAGCTGTTCGACGCGGGATTCCAGACTCTCGGCAAGCTTGAGCAGCCGCACCTCTTGCCCTTCCTCGCAGGCCATGCGGTATTGTCGGCCGTTGATGGTGACGTTGATGTGGCTCATTCCTCCTCATCCTCCGCATCATCGTCGCCGTCTTCCATGAGCGCGGCGGCAAGCTCGCTGTGCTCATCATCTGCCGGAGAGCCGTGTTCACTGCGGCGATCCCTGCCGTGCCCCTCGCCGCCGAGCACGTCGCGGATGGTGCCAATCGCGGCATCGAGCTTTTCGGCGATCTCGCGATTGGTGCGCTCGAGCTTGCGCGATTTGACCAGCGAGGTGTCGAGCTCGTCGGCAAGGCGCGAGCGGTCGGCGCCGAGCGCCTGGATGCGCGTGGCCAATTCATCCTCATCGCGATCGGCTTCGCGCCGCCGCTCCACCGCGCCCTCCAGCGCGTCGAGCGCCGCCATCAGCCGCCGCGTCGCGGCGTCGATATCGGCCGCGGGTGGCTCGACAAAACCGGGATGATTGGGACGGTCGTTCATGCGGCTACAGGGTCTGCCTTTCAGGCGGGCCGTGCGGTGTGGCAAAAGCCACGGTCCGGCAAGCCTTTAGACCGCGAAGCTTACGTGGGCGAAAGGGCCAGCGCAACGCTGCTGCCGAGCTATGCACCGCAAAGCAACTTTCGGCGGTCCAAAGACGTTTGACTCGCGAAAATCAGGTGCTAAGCAGCCCTTTAACGCCGCAAGCGCCTGTTCCTCGCCCGCGTTGCGCACGCACCCAACACCTCAATTCGACGGATTTTCAGTCATGACGCAGGTCGACCACACCCGGATGGCCAACGCGATTCGCGGCCTCGCGATGGATGCCGTGGAGAAGGCCAATTCCGGTCATCCTGGCTTGCCGATGGGCGCCGCCGACATCGCCACCGTGCTGTTCACGCAGTTCCTGAAATTCGACGCGGCTGCCCCTGGCTGGCCGGACCGCGACCGCTTCGTGCTCTCGGCGGGCCACGGTTCGATGCTGCTCTATGCGCTGCTCTATCTCACCGGCAACAAGGATATGACGCTGGATGAGATCAAGCGCTTCCGCCAGGTCGATTCGCTGACCCCCGGCCACCCCGAGAATTTCCGTACCAAGGGCGTGGAGACCACGACCGGCCCGCTCGGCCAGGGCATCGCGACCGCGGTCGGGATGGCGCTGGCGGAGAAGATGCTGGCGGCCGAGTTCGGCAAGAAGATCGTCGAGCACCACACCTATGTGCTCGTCTCCGACGGCGACCTGATGGAAGGCGTGTCGCAGGAGGCGATCGCGCTTGCCGGCGTCTGGCGGCTCAACAAGATGATCGTGTTGTACGATGATAACGGCATCTCGATCGACGGGCCGACCTCGATCTCCGACTCGGTCGATCAGGTCAAGCGCTTCAAAGCTGCAGGCTGGGCGGCCGAGCTGATCGACGGGCAGGACCAGGCCGCGATCACAGCCGCGATCACGCGTGCACAAAAATCCAACAAGCCATCGCTGATCGCCTGCAAGACCACGATCGGCTATGGCGCGCCGAAGAAGGCTGGCACCGCCAAGGCCCATGGCGAAGCGCTCGGCGCCGAGGAGTTGAAGGCCGCCAAGGAAAGGCTCGGCATCTCGCCGGAGCCGTTCTCGGTGCCCGACGACGTATTGCAGGCCTGGCGCACAGCGGGCGCGCGCGGCGCCGCGGCGCGGCAGGAATGGGAAGCGCGCTTTGCCGAGCTGGGACCGCGCAAGCGCGCCGAATTCGAGCGAAGGCTGCGGCATGAACGGCCCGCTTCGCTCGCCAGGGCGCTGCGCGACCACAAGAAGAAGCTTCTGGAATCCCCGCTCAATATCGCCACGCGAAAATCCTCGGAAGCCGCGATCGATGCAATCGCCGAAGCGATGCCCTTCGAGTTCGTCGCGGGCTCGGCGGATCTCACCGGCTCCAACAACAACAAAGCCAAGAGCGCCGAGGCCTTCGGCGCCAAGACGCCGAAGGGCCGCTTCATCCATTACGGCATCCGCGAGCACGGCATGTGCGCGGCGCTCAACGGCATCTACCTGCATGGCGGCTTTGCGCCCAATGGTGCCACGTTCCTCGTCTTCACCGACTATGCGCGGCCGGCGATGCGGCTGGCTGCGCTGATGGGCACCGGCGTCACCTATGTGATGACCCACGATTCGATCGGTCTCGGCGAGGACGGTCCGACCCACCAGCCGGTGGAACATCTCGCCGCCCTTCGCGCCATCCCGAACATGCGGGTGTTCCGCCCCTGCGACGCCGTCGAGGTGGCGGAGTGCTGGGAGCTGGCGCTGAGCCGCACCACGGGCCCAACCGTGCTGGTGCTGACCCGCCAGAACCTGCCGCAACTGCGCACGTCGGCGCCGGCCGATAATCCCTGCGGGCAAGGTGCCTATGAGCTGATCGCAGCCCAAGGTGACGCAAAAGTGTCATTGTTCGCATCCGGATCGGAGGTCCAGATCGCGGTGGCGGCCCAAAAGCAGCTTGCCGAGCGCGGCATCGCGTCGCGGGTGGTGTCGGTGCCCTCCCTGGAGCTGCTGCTGTCGCTGCCGGACGCCAAGCAGAAGACCATCATCGGCACGGCCCCCGTCAAGGTCGCCATCGAGGCCGCCGTGCGCTGGGGCTGGGACGCCGTGATCGGTCATGACGGCGTGTTCATCGGCATGCATGGCTTTGGCGAAAGCGGCAAGGCCGCGGACCTTTTCAAGCACTTCGGCATTACTGCCGAGACCGCGGTTAACGCAGTCCTGAAACGCCTGGCCTGACGGTTGAGTTAACCCCGGAAAGGGGCTACCTGAACCGTCATCTTTTCTGTCGTCGTCCGGCCGAACCGGGCGAAACCGCCGTCAGCCTCTCTGCGGGAGCCACCCACGGGGAGGGCGAGGCCATTCTGGAGGAGAAAACCGCATGGCAGTCCGGGTCGCAATCAACGGGTTTGGCCGCATCGGCCGCAACGTGCTGCGTGCCATCGCCGAGTCCGGCCGCAAGGACATCGAGGTAGTCGGCATCAACGACCTCGGGCCGGTCGAAACCAACGCCCACCTGCTCCGCTACGATTCGGTGCATGGCCGCTTCCCCGGCACGGTGACGGTCGAGGGCGACTCGATCAGCCTCGGCAACGGCAAGATCAAGGTGTCGGCCGAGCGCGATCCGTCGAAGCTGCCCTGGAAGGAGCTCGGCGTCGACATCGCGCTGGAATGCACCGGCATCTTCACTTCAAAGGACAAGGCCTCCGCGCACCTGGCTGCCGGCGCCAAGCGCGTGCTGGTCTCCGCGCCCGCCGACGGCGCCGACGCCACCATCGTGTTCGGCGTCAACCACGAGACCCTGACCAAGGATCATCTGGTCGTCTCCAACGGTTCCTGCACCACCAACTGCCTTGCGCCGGTCGCCAAGGTGCTCAACGACACCGTCGGCATCGAGACTGGCTTCATGACCACGATCCACGCTTACACCGGCGATCAGCC
>JAFAUV010000314.1 GCA_019243075.1 Bradyrhizobium sp. | reverse complement strand
CGCGTGGATGCGGCCCGTAGCGATGCCGATCTCGGCGCCGAAGCCGAACTCGCCGCCGTCGCAAAATTGGGTCGAGGCGTTCCACATCGCGACCGAGCTGCCGACGCTCGCCAGGAACCGCTCGGCGACGGCCCGATCCTCGGTGAGGATCGCCTCCGTGTGCTCGCTGCCATGGGCCGCGATGTGGGTCAGGGCAGCGTCAACCCCGTCCACGACGGCGACGTTGAGCACGGCGTCGAGCCACTCGGTGTCGAAGTCGCCGGGCTGCGCGGGCGGTAGGTCCGGCACCAGCGCGCGCGCCCGCTCATCCGCCCGGAACTGGCACCCCAGCGCGCGCAGATCGGCGACGATCATGGGCAGCAGGGCAGGGGCGCAGGCGGCGTCCACGAGCAAGGTCTCGGTCGCGCCGCAGATGCCCGTGCGCCGCATCTTGGCGTTGGCCACGACCGCGCGGGCCATCGCCGGATCGGCCGCCGCGTGGACATAGGTGTGGCAGAGACCCTCGGCGTGGGCGAGCACGGGCACCCGGGCCTCTGCCTGGACTCGCTCGACGAGGCCCTTGCCGCCGCGCGGGATCAGGAGGTCGATCAGCCCGGCGCCCGCGAGCATCGCGGCGACGTGCGCCCGGTCCGAGTCCGGCGCCTGCTGCACCGCGTCCTCGGGTAGCCCGGCGCGCTTCAGTCCGGCGCGCACGGCGGCGTTGATCGCGGCTGCCGAGCGCGCGCCCTCGGAGCCACCGCGCAGGATCAGGGCGTTGCCGCTCTTGAGGCACAGCCCGGCCGCATCCGCGCCCACGTTGGGCCGGCTCTCATAAATCATGCCGATTACGCCGATGGGCTGGGCGACGCGGCGGATGCGCAGCCCGTTCGGCCGCGTCCACTCGGCGAGCGTGCGTCCGACCGGGTCGGGAAGCGCCGCGACGGAGTCGAGGCCGGCAGCCATCACCTCGACGCGGGCAGGGGTCAGCGCGAGCCGGTCGCGGAACGCGGCGCTGGCCTGGGAGGCCGCGAGATCGGCCTCGTTGGCCGCGAGGATCGCGCCCGACGCTGCCCGGATTGCCGAAGCCGCCTCACGCAGCCCGGCGTCCCGCTGCGCGCCCGAGCTGCGCGCGAGCTGGGCGGCGGCAGCGCGGGCGCGGGTGGCGGCGTCACTCAGCCAGGCGGTGCCGGCATGTCCGTGCTGGGTCATGGCGTCTCACCCTAGGCTCCTCTCGCCAGATGTCGAGCTTCGCCGAAAGTTCCGAGCATGTCGAGGTCGGGGTGTCGAGCGCCTGGAGCGGTCAAGTCGCTCGCCAGGCCGATGCTTACACACTTACGCCGTCACTGTTCCGCGGCGTGCCCGGTCGAAGTAGGGCTCGCTCCACAGGGCTGGAGATTTCGATCTGCTTGTCCCCTCCCGCATGAATAGAAATCGTGGACGCTAGAGCTGAGGCTCGGGGTGTCGGGAGAGGGAACGGGGATGGCGGCGCTGCGCTCTCGCTCGAAACTCATTCCATACCTTCCTCCAACACTGCATCCCGATACTGCGACGAGGATAAAGCCCGAGACAATCAGTTGCTTCTTCATCGAGGTCCAACTCCTTCTCTAAACAGCCTCCTAAGCCTCGAGAACTTCGAGTATATCGTGCATACAGGGACCGCGCTGAAAGTCCCCGAACACGGCAATTAGGTAGATGAGGAAGCGGCTCCTACATCTTGTGGCTAGAACGTGGAAGCCATGGCCGCTGACCCACAACATATATTGGCTGCTTTCCTAAGTATATAATCTCCCCGAACGCTGCTAGTAAGCGAGAAGTCCATCCACCTTGCACAGGCTGAAAACGGACCAGGTTTCGGCTTCGGCGTGTTCCTTGGCCGGGTCAAGTATAAACAAGCGCTTGATGATCACTAATGGTTCCGGACTGTTTGTGACCGGCCTAAGTGCGTAATCCATACCAACCAGAACCACGGCATGTCCTGAGCTCAGGACAATAATCGGATGGCGATTGGCGAGAGACTGGATCATGCACTTAGGTTCGGAACAGAAGTGAGGGTTAGTTCGGGGCATGTCATACCGCCGCAGCGTACCGTCTATCGCGTAGGCAATCTGATAGGCGTCTGCTCCTTCCCTCTGGCTCTGCAGGCTCGGACAAAATCCACTCGCCTGTCTGATCATCTCATCCTGCGGCACGTGGTAGAGGCCCATGTAATCCCTGGTGGTCTGAAGGGACGCTGCCCAGCAATCGTTGGTCTCAGATTGCTGGACCCAATACCGCTCTATTCCGGCGAGGTAAAGATGATGCTCGTTAGGATCCGTCTGCCTTCCTAGCAAGACGGCACTGACTGTATTATCAAGTTCCAGCAACGGCTGAGTGATGAT
>JAFAUV010000143.1 GCA_019243075.1 Bradyrhizobium sp. | reverse complement strand
ACGATCAACCAGAGGATCAATTCACCAACCAGAATCCCCGACATCTTCTCCTCCCTTGCGTCGGCGCCTAAGGCGCGCCGATCGCCTTGAACCTGCGTACCTGATCCGTCAGTGCCCGCTCCACCGGCAAGCGCTCCATCGACGACGCGCCGTAGAAGCCGTGGCATTTGCGGGTATTCTTCATGATGAAATCGGCGTCCGCCGGGTCCGCGATCGGACCGCCATGCGCGAGCACGAGAATGTCCGGATTGATGCTGAGCGCGGCCGCGGCCCAGGCGTCGATGCGCGCCGGACAATCCTCGAGCTTCAGCGCCGTCTGCGCGCCGATCGCGCCTCCTGTGGTGAGGCCGAGATGGCAGACGATGATGTCGGCGCCTGCGATCGCCATCGCCGCCGCCTCCTTCTCGCTGAAGACATAGGGCGTCGTCAGCATGTCCTTTTCATGCGCCTTCGAGATCATCTCGATCTCGAGCGCGTAGGACATTCCGGTCTCCTCCAGGTTGGCGCGGAAGATGCCATCTATCAGGCCGACGGTCGGAAAATTCTGTATCCCGGCAAAGCCGATCGCCTTCAGCTGATCGAGGAATATATCCATGTCGCGGAACGGATCGGTGCCGTTGACGCCGGCGAGCACCGGCGTCCTGGTGACGATCGGCAGCACTTCGCCCGCCATTTCGAGCACGATCGCATTGGCATCGCCGTAGGGCATCAGGCCGGCGAGCGAACCGCGCCCCGCCATGCGATAGCGCCCGGAATTGTAGATCACGATCAGGTCGACGCCGCCGGCCTCCTCGCATTTGGCGGAAAGCCCGGTACCGGCGCCGCCGCCGACGATCGGTTCGCCCCGGGCCGCCATCTCGCGGAATCTCTTGAGCAGCGCCTTGCGTTCGAATCTCGGCATGGATCACCTCGCCACTCTGCGCCGCCCGCTTGCGCGCCCGAGCAGGGAGCGAAACGCGCTGACGATGGTGGAAGCGAATTCGGGATCGTTGATGTTGCGTTTGACGCGGATGAGCTGGCGGCTGCCGGTCTGGCGCACGCTGCGTTCGAGCGCCTTGAACAGGGCCGCGTCCGCCTCGGCATCCCAGAACGGCCCACCTTGCGCGTCGAGCGCGGAGACGCCGCCTTCGGGCAGGAAAAATCGCACCGGACCGTCCATCTGGTTGAGTCGCTCCCCGATCCAACGGCCCATGCGATCATTTTCTTCCGGCGTGGTCCGCATCAACGTGACCTGCGGGTTGTGGACGTGGAACTTGCGCCGGCGATAGCGCTCCGGGATCGTGTCCGGCGCGCCGAAATTCACCATATCGAGCGCGCCGACCGATCCGACATAGGGCAGGCGGCTGCGAATGATCGCGCCGAAGCGGTCCTCGGTCGCGGGAAATACGCCCCCCATCAGGAGATCGCAGATCTCGGTGGTGGTGAGATCGATGACGCCCGCAAGTTGCCCGGAATCGACCAGCTTCTCCATGGAGCGGCCGCCGACGCCGGTGGCATGGAAGACCAGGCACTCGAAATCGTCCTTCAACTCCGCGGCGACCTTCTGCACCGCGGGCGTGGTCACGCCAAACATGGTGATGCCGACGGAAGGTAGCGTGCTGTTCGCTTGGCGCTGCCTGTTGACGCGCTCATCGAGCCGCGCCTTCACCATTCCGATCAGCGCATTGGCGCCGTTGGCAAGCACCGCGCGCGAGATCGAGTTCAGGCCCTGTACGTCGGTGACCGAGTACATCATGGTGATGTCGGCGGGCCCGACATAGGGGCCGACGTCCCCCGAAGCGACCGACGAAATGATCAGTTTCGGCACGCCGACGGGCAAGGCACGCATCGCAGGCGCGACCAGCGACGCCCCGCCGGAGCCGCCGGCGGAGATGATGCCGGCGACGTTACCCTGTCGTCGCAACCATTTGGCAAACGCATCGGCCATCGCCGTCACCGACGCGCCGCGATCGGCGCCGAACACGCCGGAGCCGCCGCGGCCATGATTGAGCGCGATCTCCTGCGCCGAGACATCGCAGGTGGAGAGCTTGCCGCTGGTGGAGACGTCGACGAGCCGGGTGCGCAGGCCGCTTTCGGCGATGATGTCGCGGATGAAGCGCAGCTCCGCGCCCTTGGTGTCGAGTGTGCCGACGATCAGCACGACCGCAGGTCCCGACCCCTGTGTTCCGGTCAGCTCCCGCCGTTGCGTCGTGCGATCCTCCAACCGCGTCACCCCGGTCGAGAGCGTGCGCGCCGCCGCCTCGATCCGCGCGATCGGGGCGGGCTGCGACCAGCGGGTCGGCGGGATCGGGTTCGAGACATAGATCCGGACCGGCGCCGTGCCGGGCAGGCGCTGCGGCGCCGGGTCGGCATCCGGCTTGGCCGGCGCCTCGGTTTCAAGATCGCCCTGTTCGGCATGAACGCCGACGCCAAGCAGCCGCTGCTGCAGGTCGCGATCTGAGGCCAGCCGGCCGGATTCGATAATGCGGTTGATGCGGCCATTGACCATGATCGCGACGCTCCGCGAGATCGCGGTCGCCACACCGATATTCTGCTCGATGACCAGCACCGCGATGTCGCCTTCGTCGCCAAGACGCACCAGCATCTCCTCGACCTGCGCCACGATGACGGGCGCCAGCCCCTCGGTCGGCTCGTCCATGACCAGCAGATGCGGATTGGTCAAAAGCGCGCGCGAGATGGCGAGCATCTGCTGCTCGCCGCCGGAAAGCTGGCCGCCGCCGTGCTCCTTGCGCTCGGCAAGGCGCGGGAATGTCTCGTAGATGCGCTCGACGCTCCAGGGACCGCGCCGAATACCCGCGGCCAGACGCAGATGCTCATCGACACTGAGCGATCGCCACAGCCGCCGCCCCTGCGGCACATAGCCGACACCGAGACGCGCGATGCCGGCCGGAGACATGGAGGTGATGACCTCGCCGCGGACCCGGATCGAGCCGCCGCTGGCGCGCAACAGGCCCATGATGGTCTTGCACAACGTGGTCTTGCCCATGCCGTTGCGCCCGACCACGGAGAACACGCCGGATTCAACCGTGAGATCGACGCCCTGCAAGGCATGCGAATGACCGTAATAGACATCGAGGCCGCGGACTTCGAGGGCGGGCGCGGAACGGCGGACGTCACTCATGTCCGCCTCCGAGATAGAGCTCCTGCACCTCCGGATCGGATTCGATCTCCTGTGGCACGCCTTCCTTGAAGATGCGGCCGTTGTGCATCATGGTGACACTCTCGACGACACGCAGCGCCACATCCATATCGTGCTCGATTATGATGTAGCCGATATGCGCAGGCAGCGAGGTCAGGATCTCGATCAGCTCTCGTCGCTCGGTCGGCGACAGACCTGCCGCCGGTTCGTCGAACAGAATGAAGCGCGGCGCGCCCGCGAGCGCCAGTGCGATCTCGAGCTGCCGCTGCTGTCCATGCGCGAGCTCGGAGACGCGGCGCTGCTTCACCGGCGTCAGATGCACCGCCTGAATCAGGAGTTCGGCCGAATGCATCAGCGCGTCGCCGGGACGCGGACGCAGCGGAGAGAAGCGCCCGCGGGAAACGCCGCAGCAGGCGAGATAGACGTTGTCCTGCACGGTCAGGCCGGGAAACAGCGCGGAGATCTGGTAGGTGCGGCGCAGGCCGCGGCGAATGCGCTCGTAAGGCGGAAAGTGGGTGATGTCCTCGCCGAAGAAACGGATGGTGCCGGAGGACGGCGGAAAATCGCCGGTGACGCAGTTGAACAGCGTGGTCTTGCCGGCGCCGTTGGAGCCGAGCACCGCGCGACGTTCGCCCGGCCGAACGGTGATCGTGACGTCGGTGAGCGCGGCAAGCGCGCCGAACATCCGCGTCACGCCGCGCAACTCCAGCGCCGCGCCGACCCCGATCGCGGAAATGCGCTGGGCGACGCTATCCATGACCACGATCTCCGCGCGATCGGCCTTCGGCAGCGGCGACGTTGCGGCGCCAGCGCTCCCACAGACCAATCACGCCGTCCGACGACCAGAACACGATGACGAGGAAGCCGATGCCGATCAGGAGACGGAAGCGATTGCCGTCGAGGCCGAGCTTGACCAGGAAGTCGAGTGCGAAAGTGCGCAGGATGACGAAGATGAACGCGCCGATAAAGGGGCCGACCGGACGGCTGATGCCGCCGACCACGGCTATGATCAGGATGTCGATGCAACGTTCGACCGCGATCGAGCCGGGCGAGATCTGCCGATAGTTCCAGACCTGGAGCACGCCACCAAGGCCTGCGACAAAGGACGCCAGGGCATAGGCCGAAACCCGATGCGCGTTGACATTGAAGCCGAGCGCAGCCATGCGGCGCGGATTGTCGCGCACGCCCTGCAGGGCAAGACCGAACGGCGCGCGCGAGACATAGAGCACTGCGAAATAGCAGAGCGCCGCGGTCGCGAGGATCACGTAATAAAAGGGAATGTCGGAGCGCCAGTCGACTGCCCAGAAATGCGGGGTCGCGATGGTATTGATGCCGGTATGACCGTTGAAGATGGCCCAGTTCTGGTTGGTGAAGTAATAGAAGGCCGCGCCGATCGCGAGCGTGATCATGATGGTGTAGATGCCCTCGGTGCGCACCGCAAGCGCGCCGCCCAGCGTGCCGAACGCGGTAGCGAGCGCCAGCGCCATCGGCGTCGCCAACCACCACGGCCAGCCCAGGCTGATGTTGGCGCTGCCACTGACGCCGAACACCGCAACCATGTAGCCGGCGAAGCCCGCGATGGTGAGCTGCATCAGGCTGACCATGCCGCCATAGCCGGCAAGGAACATCAGGCTGAGCGAAATGGTGCCGAGGATCAGCGTCGTCCCGAAGATTTCGATCAGGAAGAAGCCGTTGGCAATCAGCGGCATGATCAGGAGAAGCACTGCGACGACCCAGGCCGCCGGATTGTCGAACTCGGTCCACGCGATCACGCCCGAACGTCGGGCCGCCGTTGCCGGCGGTTTGGCCTGGAAGCGGACTTCCTGGGTCAGCGACATGTCAGCGCCTCGCCAACAGGCCCTGCGGCCGAAGGGCCAGCACGAGCACCATGATGAGGAAGGTCACGACGATCGCATAGGTCGGGATATAGACCGAGCCGAGTTGCTCGGCGAGGCCGATGATCAGCGCGCCGAGCGCCGCTCCCGGGATCGATCCCATGCCGCCGACGATGACGACGACGAGCGAAGCGAGAAGGAAGCGCGTGTCTTCACCCGGCGAAATCGACTGGAAGGTGCCGCCGACCACGCCGGCAATGCCGGCGAGGCCGGCGCCGAGCGCGAACACGATGACGAACACGATCTGGATGTAGACGCCGGTGGCGGCAAGGATATCGCGATCATCGACGCCGGCGCGCACCATCATGCCGACGCGGGTGCGGTTGAGCGCGAGCCACATCACGACGCCGATCACGACGGATGCGGCGAATATCACGAGCCGCACCAGCGGATACTGCAGATAGACGGCCTCGCCCGACGATTTGACCGCGGTCACGAACGGCAATTCGATCGGGCCGATCAGCCAGTGCGGGGTCTGGATCTGGTAGAAATCACCGCCGAACGCCCAGAGCATGAGATCGGCGAATACGATCGAGAGGCCGATCGTCACCATGGTCTGCCGCAGGTCCTGACCTTCCATGCGCCGGAACACGACAAGCTGCAGGATGATGCCGATCAGCGCGACGATGACAAAGGCGATGATGAAGCTGAGGACCCAGGAGCCGGTCCAGGAGCTGACCGCGTAACCGACGTAGCCGCCGAACAGATAGAGCGATCCGTGCGCCAGATTGACATTGCGCATCAGGCCGAAGATCAGCGTGAAGCCGCTTGCCACCAAAAAGTAGAGGCCGCCAAGCGTGACGCCGTTGAAGACGGCATTGAGGAAGACTTTCTTCCTGCCAATCGCATCCTCGACGCCGGGCGGCCAGACCGCGAAAATCAGCCAGAGCAGCACCGCGACGGCGATCAGCGCGATCAGCGCCCAGGCCGGGTGGCGTTCGACGAACCGGCTCACGCCTGCCACCGGCTCGTCCGGGGGGCTCCCGGACGAAGATCGCATGCCCTGAAGCTGGCGGCCATTCGCGCCGTCGCCATCCTTGTCCTCCCCGGCGTCCCCGGCCATGATCGGCCGTCGGTTTCGCGCGTTTTCGGCCATCCTAGCCATGCCGCAAGGAAGCGACTTGATCGTCAGTATCTTTTCGTGGCCTAGGGTCGCAACACCTTGGCGGCGCGCCGATATTCCGTCGGCGCCATGCCGACATTGGCGGCGAAGAAACGGGTGAAGCCGCTTTGCGACGAGAAGCCGAGATCGAAGCCGATATCGGCGATCGGTGCTTCGGTGGCGACCAGGGCGTCCAGCGCCTGCTCCATGATCAACGTGTTGAGATAGAGGTGCGGGGTGACGCCGGTTTGGGTGCGGAACAGCCGGTAGAAATGAGGGCGGGAAAGCCCGGATTCCCTGGCGATCAAGTCGAGTTCCAGTTCGGCGCCGGGGCTTTCGGACATCAGCCTGATGGATTTACGCACCCGGAAGTCGGTAACCGACGCCGCCGGCATTTGCTCTACCGGCTCGGCGGCCTGCCAGCTCTCCTCATGGCAGCCGTCGATCAGCTGCCGCAGTTCGCCATCAAGGCTCGAGAGCGACGGCGCGCCGCAAACCAGCGCTGCAGTGCGGCGAATATGCTTGTCGAGCGCGACCGTGCGCTTAAAACAGGTTTTACCGAAGCGCAAGCCCTGCGTGCGCGCGGCATCGGGGGCGAACCATTCGGCATTGACATAGAGCACGAAGAAGATCGCGCCATTGTCCACATCCGTGGGCAGGAAATTGTGCGGTTCCCACGGATTGATGGCGACGATGGAGTCCTCGGTCAGGAGCCATTGGTCATCGCAGACATCAATGCGCGCCGGGGTTCCGCCGACATGAAAGATCAGATGCCCTTCGCGATGCGCATGCATGTTGAACGGGCGGTTCAACTGATAGACCGTCGCGCGGCCGAACCGGCCGTGGAAGACGGCAAGCGCTCGGCTCATGCCCTCCCCTCCCGCGGGATGCAGTGGTCTTGTTTTTCGACCAGCGTCGATCATCCGGGGAAAGAATGCAAGAGCCGAGAAGGGGTTACCGCGGCCGATCGCCCGCCGTCGCCGCTCCTCGGCTCGTGGGAAGCCCGATATGGGTCAGTACTTCTTGCACTCCGGAACGGTTCGGCTGGGCAGGCCGATCTTGGCGAATACGGCCGGGTCATAACCGAGCGTCTGGTTCACATTCGGAATGACCTTCACGACTTTGCTGAACAGCGCGCCCTTGCCGTCGTCCACCACTTCGGTAACGAAATTGGTGCCGATCGCCTGGCGCTTGGAGTCGAGCTTGATCTTGCCGTTCGGAGCGTCGATCTCGATCTTGGCGAGCGCCTCCTTGAGCTTGGACTGGTTGCTGCTGAGGTCGCCGTTGACCTGACGCAGCGCGAGGATAAGGGCCATGGTCGAGTCATAATAGTTGGTCGCGAGCAGCGACGGGCTCGGAAACCGCTTCTCCGGCGGGAACGCATCCTGGTAGGCCTTGACGAATTTCTGCCAACCCGGATCGTCCCAGGTGTCGGCCTGGCCGCTCGC
>JAFAUV010000032.1 GCA_019243075.1 Bradyrhizobium sp. | reverse complement strand
ACAGGTGCAGGAATCCGCGCGCATGGCGAGCGATGCCGTCGGCCAGGCCCGTTCCACCACCGAGCGCGTCAGCGAGCTGTCGAAGGCCGCAACCCGCATCGGCGACGTGGTCGAGCTGATCAACACGATCGCGGGCCAGACCAATCTCCTGGCGCTCAACGCCACCATCGAGGCGGCACGCGCCGGTGAGGCCGGCCGCGGCTTTGCGGTGGTCGCCTCCGAGGTGAAGGCGCTGGCCGAGCAGACGGCAAAGGCGACCGGCGAGATCGGCCAGCAGATCAACGGCATCCAGGCCGCAACCCAAGACTCCGTCAACGCCATCAAGGAAATCTCCGGCACCATCGAGAAGCTCTCGGAAATCTCCTCGACGATCGCGGCCGCGGTGGAAGAGCAGGGCGCCGCGACCCAGGAAATCTCCCGCAACGTCCAGCAGGCGGCGCAAGGCACCCAGCAGGTCTCGGCCAACATCACCGACGTGCAGCGCGGCGCGGCCGAGACGGGATCGGCTTCCTCGCAGGTGCTCACGGCCGCCCAGACCCTGTCGGGCGATTCCGGCCGCCTCAGGACCGAAGTGTCGAAGTTCTTGACCAACGTGCGCGCCGCCTGACCTTGCCGGTCGACACCCGCCCGGCAGAAGTCGTCAGGCGGGTATCGTGGCGGCCGGAGCGCCGGTTCCCGGAAGGCGCGCTGCGGCAGAACAAGCCATTGCAGAACTGAAGGAGGGCTTTGCTTTCAGCCGTTAGCTGATTGCCGACGGCTCGGGTAAAGAGGCGTTGGGAGTGATGCGGGGCGCGCGTGGTTCGGGCGCGTCCCGGCCATTCCCCAACATTTGGGAAATGCCCGCTTCATGATCGGACTGGTCCGCATCGCGCTGAGCCGCCCCTACACTTTCGTCGTGCTCGCGCTGCTCTTGCTGTTGCTCGGACCGCTCGCGGCGCTGCGGACCCCGACCGACATCTTCCCCGACATCCGCATTCCCGTGATCGGCGTGGTCTGGCAATATACCGGCCTGCCGCCCGACCAGATGTCGGGACGGATCACCACGCCGTTCGAACGCGTGCTGACGACGACCGTCAACGATATCGAGCACATCGTCGCCAATTCCTATAACGGCTTTGGCATCGTCAAGATTTTCTTCCAGCCCAATGTCGATATCCGCACCGCCAATGCGCAGGTCACCGCCATCTCGCAGACGCTGCTGAAGCAGCTTCCTCCCGGCGCGACGCCGCCATTGATCCTGAACTACAACGCCTCCACGGTGCCGATCATCCAGGTCGCGCTGTCGGGCGAGGGGCTCACCGAGCAGAATCTCGCCGACATCGGCATCAATCAGCTGCGCACGCCGCTCATCACGGTGCCCGGCGCCGCGATCCCTTATCCCTATGGCGGCAAGCAGCGCCAGATCCAGATCGATCTCAATTCGGCGGCGCTGCAGGCGCGCGGCCTGTCCGGACAGGACGTCGCCAACACGCTCGCCGCGCAAAACCTGATCACGCCGGTCGGCACCCAGAAGATCGGCGGGTTCGAGTACAACATCCAGCTCAACAATTCGCCGCTGAAAATCGAGGAGCTCGGCGAGCTGCCGATCAAGGCGGTGGGCGGCGCCATGGTCTATGTCCGCGACGTCGCATCCGTGCGCGACGGCAACCCGCCGCAGACCAATATCGTCCATGTCGACGGCAACCGCTCGGTGCTGATGATGGTGCTCAAGGCCGGCGCGATCTCGACGCTCGATATCATCTCCGGCATCAAGCAGAAGGTGATCGACGTCAAAGCGCAATTGCCGGACAACCTCAGGATCAACTTCGTCGGCGACCAGTCGGTGTTCGTGCGCAGCGCGATCGGCGGCGTCGCCAATGAGGGCGTGATCGCCGCCTGTCTCACCAGCCTGATGATCCTCTTGTTCCTCGGAAGCTGGCGCTCGACCGTCATCATCGCAGTCTCGATCCCGCTGTCGATCCTGGGTGCCATCATCATGCTGTCGGCGGTCGGCGAGACGCTCAACATCATGACCCTCGGCGGGCTGGCGCTTGCCGTCGGCATCCTGGTCGACGATGCCACCGTCACCATCGAGAACATCAACTACCATCTCGAGCAGGGCAAGCCGGTGACGCAGGCGATCCTGGACGGCGCCCAGCAGATCGTCACGCCGGCCTTCGTCTCGCTGCTCTGCATCTGCATCGTGTTCGTGCCGATGTTCTTCCTCACCGGCGTGGCGCGCTTCCTGTTCGTGCCGATGGCGGAAGCCGTGATGTTCGCGATGATGTGGTCGTTCATCCTGTCGCGCACCCTGGTGCCGACCATGGCGAACTATCTGCTGAAGCCCCACACCCATCATGAAGGCGAGGGGCCGCCGCCGACGCGCAATCCGCTCGTGAAATTCCAGCGCGGCTTCGAGGCGAGGTTCGAGCGCCTGCGCCGGGGCTATGGCGATCTGCTGTCGCTCGCGCTCGGCCACCGCGCGATGTTCGTCACCGGCTTTCTCGGCTTTGTCGCGCTCTCGTTCCTGCTGGTGCCGTTCCTGGGACGCAATTTCTTCCCCTCCGTCGATGCCGGCAACATCCTCTTGCATGCCCGCACCCAGGTCGGCACCCGCGTCGAGGAAAGCGCCAACCAGTTCGCCGAGGTGCAGAAGGTGATCCGCAAGATCATCCCGCCGGGCGAGATCGAGACGTTGACCGACAATATCGGCATGCCGATCTCGGGCATCAACATGACCTACAACAACACCGGCGTGATCGGTCCGCAGGACGGCGACATCCAGATCAAGCTTCGCGAGGGCCACCGGCCGACGGAAGAATATGTCAAGGCGATGCGCGAGCAATTGCCCAAGGCCTTCCCCGGCATGACGTTCGCGTTCCTGCCCGCCGATATCGTGAGCCAGATCCTCAATTTCGGTGCGCCGGCACCGATCGATCTGCAGGTCCGGGGCGCCAATCTCGACGCGAATTTCGCCTATGCCAGCAAGCTGCTCGGCCGCATCCGCCGCATTCCCGGCATTGCGGATGCGCGCATCCAGCAATCGCCCAGCAACCCCACCTTCAACATCGACGTCGACCGCACCCGCGCGCAATATGTCGGCCTCACCGAGCGCGACGTCACCAACAGCCTGGTCGTCAACCTCGCCGGCTCCTCGCAGGTTGCGCCGACCTACTACCTCAATCCGGACAACGGGGTGTCCTATTCGATCGTGATGCAGACGCCGCAATACCAGATCGATTCCTTGAACGCGCTGCAGGCGCTGCCGCTGACGGCGACCGGCAATCCGCAATCGCCGATCCTGGGCGGCATCGCCAATATCACCCGCACGATCTCGAGCGCGGTGGTGTCGCAATACGACATCCAGTCCATGGTGCAGATTTTCGCTACCCCGCAGGGCCGCGACCTCGGCGCGGTCGCCGCCGATGTCAGGGCCCTGATCGCGGAGACCGCCAAGGAGCTGCCGAAGGGAAGCTCGGTGGTCCTGCTCGGGCAGGTGCAGACCATGAATTCGGCCTTTTCCGGGCTCCTGTTCGGCCTGCTCGCAGCGGCGGTGCTGATCTATCTGTTGATCGTCGTGAACTTCCAGTCGTGGTCCGACCCGTTCGTGATCGTCACGGCGCTGCCGGCGGCGCTGGCCGGCATCGTCTGGATGCTGTTCACGACCCAGACCACGCTGTCGGTGCCGGCGCTCACCGGCGCCATCATGTGCATGGGCGTCGCCACCGCCAACAGCGTGCTGGTAATAAGTTTCGCCCGCGAGCGCTATGAAGAGTTGGGTGATCCTGTGCTCGCCGCTCTGGAAGCGGGTTTTGTTCGCTTCCGCCCCGTTCTGATGACCGCGCTTGCCATGATCATCGGCATGGCGCCGATGGCCCTGGGGCTCGGCGAGGGCGGCGAGCAGAACGCGCCGCTCGGCCGCGCCGTGATCGGCGGCCTGATCTTTGCGACCATCGCAACGCTGATCTTCGTGCCGGTCGTCTTCAGCATGGTGCACAGGAAGTACGACCCGAAAGCCGCGAGCTCACGGCAGGCCAGCTCACCGGACGTGCAGAATGCGCACTAAATGACGGCTTTCCGCCGCTTTTTGCGGCCTCTCACGGCCAGCTATCGGGGAATTGAAGGTAAGTGTTCCTGCCCCTTCTTGGCTGCGCCCGGCTGTTCGGGTAAATGACCGCTGACGAACCGATTCAACTGGCTGGTTGGATTCGTCCCGCGGTCGTCCCTTGATCTTGACGTGATCTTGCCTTGATCTTCCCTGGGGGAATGCCTCTCTATGGTCGCACTGGTCCGCATCGCGCTGAGCCGGCCCTATACCTTCGTCGTGCTGGCGCTGCTGATCCTGATCGCCGGCCCGCTGGCCGCGTTGCGCACGCCGACCGACATCTTCCCCGACATCCGCATCCCCGTGATCGGCGTGGTCTGGCAGTATACCGGCCTGCCTCCCGACCAGATGTCGGGCCGCATGGTCACCCCGTTCGAGCGCGCGCTGACGACGACCGTCAACGACATCGAACACATCGTCGCCAATTCCTATAACGGCATCGGCATCGTCAAGATCTTCTTCCAGCCAAATGTCGATATCCGCACCGCGAACGCGCAGGTCACGGCGATCTCGCAGACCCTGTTGAAGCAGATGCCGCCGGGTGCGACGCCGCCTCTGATCCTGAACTATAACGCCTCCACCGTGCCGATCATCCAGATCGCGCTGTCGGGCGAAGGGCTGACCGAGCAGAACCTCGCCGATATCGGCATCAACCAGCTCCGCACGCCGTTGATCACCGTGCCGGGTGCCGCGATTCCCTACCCCTATGGCGGCAAGCAGCGCCAGATCCAGATCGACATCGACCCCGATGAGCTGCAGGCGCGCGGGCTGTCGGGGCAGGACGTCGCCAATGCGCTGGCCGCGCAAAACCTGATCACGCCGGTCGGCACGCAAAAGATCGGCGAGTTCGAGTACAATCTGCAGCTCAATAATTCGCCGCTCAGGATCGCCGAGCTCGGCGACCTGCCGATCAAGACCGTGGGCGGCGCCATGGTCTATATCCGCGACGTCGCATCCGTTCGCGACGGCAACCCGCCTCAGACCAACATCGTCCACGTCAACGGCAACCGCTCGGTGTTGATGATGGTGCTCAAATCCGGCTTCATCTCGACGCTGGATATCATCGCCGGCATCAAGCAGAAGGTTGTCGAATATCGCGACGCGCTGCCCGAGGCTCTCAAGATCGATTTCATCGGCGATCAATCGGTGTTCGTTCGCGGCGCCGTGAACGGCGTGATCTTCGAGGGCGTGGTTGCAGCCCTGCTAACCAGCGTGATGATCCTCTTGTTCCTCGGCTCCTGGCGCTCGACCCTGATCATTGCAGTCTCGATTCCGCTTTCGGTGTTTGGCGCCGTGACGATGCTCTATGCGGTCGGCGAGACGCTCAACATCATGACACTCGGCGGCCTTGCGCTCGCCGTCGGCATCCTCGTCGACGAAGCGACGGTGACGATCGAGAACATCAACTGGCATCT
>JAFAUV010000379.1 GCA_019243075.1 Bradyrhizobium sp. | reverse complement strand
ACAAACGATTACCGACCATGAAGCACCGTCTGCATTCCATCACCCGAAGCCGACGGTCGGACATGAAGTCTGAACGCCACCTTAACGGATCGACTTTCGCCTATGTTCTGATCAGGGTGCCCCGTCAAAGTCAACGGCCGGCCCGGTCGGCACCACGTGAACCACATGATAATGATTGTCGCGCAGATATCGTAAAAAAGCCGGAAGCATGGCCGCGGTATGGCCCTGCGGGTCGTGCAAGAGGATGATGCCCTTGCGGGCGACCTCGAGCCGGCGGATCAAAAGCTTCAATTCATAGCTTGGCGTCATCGCCTTCCAATCGCTCGCCCAGATATCGGTCGCGAACACCACAATTCCGCGCGATCTCAGGTAATCCTGCGTGGCCTTGGTCATCTCAAAGCCGGGAAAGCGGAAGAAGGGTGTCGTCGGTGTCGTGGTCGCGACCCCGTGCAGGGCCTCTTCGACGGCCGCGATGCCGTCGTCGATCTCGTGAAAGGCGTTGCTTTGCGGCATCCGCGACAGGCTGAAATGGGTCCAGCTGTGGTGACCGACGGTGTGGCCGGCGGCGGCGATCCGTCGCACCAGCGAAGGATGCTCCAACGCCGGCTTGCCGATCAGGAAAAACGTGGCGCGCACGCATTCCTTGGCCAGCGCGTCCAGCACCTTTGGCGTGGTCGGCGGCCAGGGGCCGTCGTCGAAGGTCAGCACGACCTCGTGATCCCTGAGCGGCAGGGTCTGGGGGAAGATTTTCAGGCCGACCTGCGGAAAGGAGACGGCATCGACCTTGAGCACGCGCGACGTGCCCAGGGTTCCCGCGCGCGGGCAGTCGATGGGCCTGGGCGTGGCGCTCGAAAATAGCGCGATCAAGGGTGCTGCGACCGCCAGCCCGATCAGGCCGCGGACCTGCTGATGGCCGTCCATATTTGGCATTGCGCTCGATGTTGCCTATTGGGTATTGCCTCGGCAATAGCCCAAACGGGTTGCAACATTCTGTCAAACCGGCGAGGTGACCATGGCCGAACCTTTGGACCTTGCCGCCCCGGCCGACGCCTCCATGCTCGATCGCTTTCCGATGCGCGATGAAGCAGGCGAAATCCGTCCCGAATTCGTCGAGGAAATCGCACGCTGCATCAAGGCCCGGGACGCCTCCTTCCTGCGCGAGGTCGTGGCCGAATTGCATGAGGCCGATCTCGGCGACCTGATCGCGGCGCTGGATGCCGAGGATCGCGTCAGCCTGGTGGAGCTGACCGGGGCCGATTTCGACTTTTCGGCGCTGAACGAGGTCGACGACACCGTCCGCGAGGAAATCCTCGAAGAGCTTGAACCCGAGACCGTCGCGGAAGGTGTTCGCGAGCTCGAATCCGACGATGCCGTCGAATTGCTGGAAGGACTTGATGAGGAGGATCAGGAGGAAATCCTCGAAAAGCTGCCGCCGCAGGAACGCGACGTCCTCGAGCGCAGCCTGGAATATCCGGAAGGCTCCGCCGGAAGGCGGATGCAGAGCGAGTTCATCGCCGTGCCGAGGGATTGGACGGTGGGACAGGCGATCGATTACATGCGCGAGACGCCCGATCTGCCCCATCGCTTCTACGAAATCTATGTGGTCGACGGCGCCAAGCGCTGGCAGGGCGCGGTTCCGCTCGACGTGCTCTTGCGCTCCCGCCGTCCGGTGCCGCTGACCGATCTGATCGAGGAGGACCGCCGCCGCGTCTCGGTCGAGGATGCCGAGGTCGAGGTCGCCCGCCTGTTCGGCAAGTACAATCTGGTCGCCGCGCCCGTGGTCGACGCCGAGGATCGCCTGGTCGGCGTCGTCACCATCGACGACGTCGTCGACGTCATCGAGGAGGAAGCGGACGAGGAGATCAAGGCGCTCGGCGGCGTCACCAGCGACGAAGAGCTGTCCGACAATTTCTGGACCATCGCCAAGGGCCGCTTCAACTGGCTCTTGATCAATCTCGCCACCGCGTTTCTGGCGTCCTCCGTGCTCGGGCTGTTCGAGGGACAGCTCGAAAAGATGGTGGCGCTCGCCGTGCTGGCGCCGATCGTGGCGAGCCAGGGCGGCAACGCCGCCACGCAAACCATGACGGTCGCGGTGCGCGCGCTTGCGACCCGCGAACTCGGTTCGAACAACGCGCTCCGCATTACCACGCGCGAGGTCCTGGTCGGCCTCGTCAACGGCGTCGGCTTTGCCGTCATCACCGGTGTCGCCGCAGTGGTCTGGTTCAAGATCCCGGGGCTCGGTGTGGTGATCGGGCTCGCAATCATCTGCAATCTGGTCGCCGGCGCGCTGGGCGGCATTCTGATTCCGATCGTGCTCGAGAAGATGCGTGCCGATCCCGCCGTGGCCTCCGGAACCTTCGTCACTACGGTCACCGACGTGGTCGGCTTCTTCTCCTTCCTCGGCATCGCGACGCTGTGGTTTGGACTGAAATAGCCGAATTTCGTCCGCGGCTTTTATCGTTAATCGAACCTTAACGCGCTTGCCGCATGATGCTCGCGGTTAGGGGCAGCCACGATGCAGCGCTTGCGGCTCAAAGCGGATGGACGGATCGTCGAATTGCGCGACGGGCAGGAGTTCCCGCTGACGCCTGGCGTTGCTGCGGCAACAGAGGCGGGAACCCCGGTGGTACGCGACCTGCGCCGCCGGGCGCAACTCACCCAGCAGGAATTTGCCGCAAGGCTCGGCGTGCCGGTCGAAACCATCCGGAACTGGGAGCAGGGCAAGCGTGCCCCGCGGGGACCGGCGCGGGCCCTGCTTGCCGTGATCGCCCACGCGCCCGACACCGTCTTCGCGGCGCTGGCCAAATCCTGACTCGCCAAACCCTGAAAGGCCGAGACCGAGACCCATCGGATCGCGCTTGGCAGTGTGCTTGCGGCCGGACATAATGCGCGCAATCGATCACAAGGTGCGCTCATGCAATTTCGGCACGCCCATATTGTTCACGCCCATGTTTGTTGAAGCCCACGGTGCCAGAATTCCCGCGATCGGGCTCGGCACCTGGGAACTGCGCGGACGAGCCTGTGCGCGGATTGTCGAGCAGGCGCTGAGACTGGGCTATCGTCACATCGACACCGCCCAGGTCTACGAGAACGAGCGCGAGGTCGGCGATGGCCTGCGCGCCTCGGGGGTCCGGCGCGACGACGTGTTCGTGACCACGAAGATCTGGACCACGCATTTTGCGCCGAACGATCTTGAGCGCTCGGCCAAGGAAAGCCTGGTCAGGCTGCGCATGCCGGAGGTCGACCTGTTGCTGCTGCATTGGCCCAACCCGCAAGTGCCGCTGGCGGAGACGCTGGGCGCGCTGGCGCATGCGAAGCGGATGGGTCTGGCGCGCCATATCGGTGTCTCGAATTTCACCGTCGCCTTGATCGAGGAGGCCGTGAAGGCTTCGCCTGTGCCACTCGTCTGCGACCAGGTCGAATACCATCCCTATCTCGATCAGGCGAAGGTGAGGCAAGCCTGTGCGGCGAACGGCATGGCGCTCGTGGCCTATAGTCCCGTCGCCAAGGGCAAGATCAAGAATGACCCGACCCTGACCCGGATCGGCCGCGAGCACCGCAAGAGCCCCGCGCAAATCTGCCTGCGCTGGCTGGTGCAGCAGAACGTGTCGGCGATCCCCCGCACCTCGCGCATCGAGCGGCTGTCCGAGAACATCGACATCTTTGATTTCGAGCTTTCCGGGGCGGAAATGGACAGGATTTTCGCCCTCGCCAATGCCAAGGGCCGGCTCACGGATTTCGGATTTGCGCCGAAATGGGATTGAGGCGGCGTATGCAGTGGCTATGCTGGCGCCCAGAGCATGACCGGAAAAGTGGAACCGATTTTCCGAAAAGATCATGCGCAAGCACAGCGAATCTTGGACGGCTTCGACCATCGGTCGGTTGCAATGGCAATTCGACGGTACATACGAGCGGATGTCGCGGCATCGGCAATCGCGCACCTGTCGCTGGTCGCGGTCCTGGTGATCTATACCGAGATCCGGCCGTTTCGTCCTTTGCCCGACGACAGCGTGGCTGTCGATGTCCTCGTCGCCGACGAGCCGCAGCAGACGAAACCCGATCCGACACCGACACCGACGCCGCAGCCTTCGCCCGAATTGTCGTCGCTTGCCAAGGCCGCCTCGCTCAGCGCATCTTCCCAGGCAGGGCCAC
This sequence comes from Bradyrhizobium sp., assembly GCA_019243075.1. GTDB lineage: Bacteria > Pseudomonadota > Alphaproteobacteria > Rhizobiales > Xanthobacteraceae > Bradyrhizobium. The sequence continues at coordinate 13,235 of JAFAUV010000379.1, read as the reverse complement.
CCTTGTCGGGTCCGCCGCCAAAAGCCGCCATACCCGCCATTCGCGGCGAAGCTTCGGCTCCGCCACAATCGCAGCCGCAGGCGCAAGCGCCTCCGGCCGCCGCGGGTTCGCCCGGATACGTTGCGGCCCAGCCCGATCTTACCGTTAAATACCACGTGATGCTCGGTCTGCCCGATGACATGCCGGCATCGGCCCCATCGGGCGACAAGCAGGGCGAGGGCGGTGATGCGTCACCGGCAAAGGACAATCTCTCCTCCAACCTGGTCGAACCGCTGCGGCGTCATCTGAAGACCTGCTCGAAACTGCCGGCCACGCTGTCGCTGTCGGATAATATCGCGGTGAAACTGCGGGTGCAGATGACGCCGGATGGCCGGCTCGCCGGCGAGCCCGCCCTGATCGAGGGCACCGCGTCGATGAAGGGCGTCGAGTTGATGCGCAGCGCGGTCGCTGCCCTTGCCGCCTGCCAGCCCTATGGGGAGCTGCCGGCGGACCGCTATGGCGAATGGAAAGTGCTCGACCTTTCCTTCACGCCGCACGATTTCAATTCGTAGAGATCAACTCCCCATCGCGCGCCAGGCATTGGAGGCGAACTGCCTGCGCCAGATCACGACGACGACGAGCGCGGTGGTGACGAACAGCACCCACGGGCTGACGAACCAGCCGAGATAGCCGAGCGCGAAGAAGAAGGCGCGCTGGCCACGATTGAAATGACGGCCGCCGGACTCGAACATCCCCGTGGTGCGGATCACATGCGCTTGCGCCTCCGCCGTGTCGCGCTGGCTCGCCGGCGGCATCGCACCGAGCAGGATGCAGACATAGTTGAACAGCCGGTAGGCCCAGGCGAATTTGAAGAAGGTGTAGACGAAGATCAGGATCAGCCCGACGCATTTCATCTCCCACAGCGCCGGCGTCGGGCTGATGTCGATCGGCAGCTTCGAGAGCACGGTCAGCGCATCGGTGGTGGAACGCAACAGCGCGAGCCCGCCGCCGATCGCGAGCAGGCTGGTGGAGGCGAAGAAGGCGGTGCCGTTCTGCAGCGAAATCATGATCTGCATGTCGACCATGCGGGCATCGCGATCGAGCACGCGGCGAATCCACGTCTCGCGATAGGCATGCATCCGTGCCGACAGGCTGTCGCGCCCATAGGCCGTGCGCTCCAGCGTGAACGCATAGACACCCCATTCGAGAACGAAGAAGCCGACCGCCAGAATGTCGATCGTATATTCACCCATGCTGCTTTCCGTCACTCGGCATGCTAGAGCGCTAACATGGCGTGCCGGCACGCCCAAGTGGGTTGTACTGGAATTTGCCCCGGGGGTTCGTTCGATGGCCTTGAAGCTCGTGATCGGCAACAAGAACTATTCGTCCTGGTCGATGCGGCCGTGGCTCGCGCTGCGCGCGGCCGGCATCCCGTTCGAGGAAGTCTTCATCCCGCTCTATACCGGCCAGGCCGACAAGGACCGCATCCTGAGTTTCACCCGCTCGGGCAAGGTGCCCGTCTTGATCGATAGCGACATCACCGTCTGGGATTCGCTTTCGATCATCGAGTATCTTGCCGAGCGCTTTCCGGATGCGAAACTGTGGCCGCAGGATCGTGCCGCGCGCGCCCATGCGCGCTCGATCTCGGCCGAGATGCATTCGGGCTTCGTGCCGCTGCGCAACGAATGCGGCATGAATTTGCATCGTCCGGTCCGCCGCGTCGAGCTTTCGGCCGACGCCCACGCCAATGTCGCGCGCATCGAGGAGATCTGGAGCGAATGCCGCGCGCGCTATGGCGGGCAGGGGCCGTTCCTGTTCGGCGGCTTCACCGCAGCGGATGCGATGTTTGCCCCCGTGGTGCACCGCTTCCGCACCTACGCCATCCGGGTCGCGCCGGCAGTGCAGGCCTATATGGAAACCATGATGGCGCTGCCCGCCTTTGCGGAATGGACGGAAGCCGGACTGGCGGAAACGTTGGTCATCGAGAAGTTTGAGACGGTCTGACATCCGTGGCGCGACGATAACGTCCGGTTCGGCTTGACGGAGGCGGGAGAACGCGGTCTGAATCGCAAACCAGCTCGCGTCTGGCGCGGATAACAGCAAAGGAGTGTGGCCATGGGTATTCTCGATTCACTGGAGAGCTCGGGCATCCTCGGTCAGCTCGGAGCGGCCGTGCTTCCCGCCGTGCTCGGCGAGGTGATGGGTACCGGCGCACAGGGAGGGGCGCTGACCTCGATCGTTGCCAAATTGCAGCAGGCCGGCTTTGGCGATCAGGTGAAATCCTGGATCGGCACCGGCCGGAACCTGCCGATCACGGCCGACCAATTGAAGCAGGTGCTCGGCAGCGATGTAGTCCGGCAGCTTGCCGCCAAATACAATATTCCGATCGACCAGGTCGCAGAGGTACTGGCGCACCAGCTTCCGCTGGCGGTCGACAAGGCCAGCCCTGACGGCAAACTGCCGCATTCGGCTTGACGCGCGGCCGCCTTACAAAAACCATGGTCGGGCGCCGGCTGAAATTGGTTTGATCCCTTCAAACCAGCGTATCATCCTGAAATGCCAGCGCAATTCGCGCATTTGCCATGTCCGGATGTGGCTGGCCAATCCGCGAGGCCGCATGCTATAGACGCCACCGGGTTTCCAAGCCGGCGACGCGCAGCGGGACCGAAAGCGCGGCCGGTTTTCTGTGTGATGGAGAGGGCGTTGAAGCACAAATTCCCTGTTGGAGCGACCGTCTACTTTACTGCCAGCAACGTTTCGCGTCCGGCCGCGAGCGGCACCTATGAGGTGATCCGGCAGCTTCCCTCCGAAGGCGACGATTGCCAGTACCGCATCAAGAGCTCGACCGAAGCGTTCGAGCGGGTCGCCAAGGAAAGCCAGCTCGCCGTCTCCTGACCCCGAGCCGAACCGACCGATCGGCCTATCGAACATCCGGGACGCCTTGGCGAGGCGGAACTTTCTCGTACGCCGTCAAATGGCCGTTCGCCGAAACATTCTGCGCAAGTAGAGTGCTCAAAGACAGGCGTCTGCTTTGGTGAATTCGTTTTCGGCCGCGGTGAGGGACTTCGCGCATGAACTGGGCCTGGGCCACATCGCTTGAACGCATCTGGGGTTCGCCATCGTTCCCCATCTGGGTGACGGTGGCGGCCGCCGGCTTCTTCGGACTGGTCGTGCTGATCACGCTATTGCGCGCCGAGAAATCGGTCGCAACCGGCGCGCTGGCGGCGATCGCGCTGCTTGCGGCCGGAATTGCGCTGGGTGCGACCATGCGCGGGTCAGCTCCGGCCGGCAGCAGCGGTGGGGCCGAGAACCCACCCCCGCCGCCGGCGGCCCTCAACTTGCCGGCCTTGGCCTGTATCGACGATATCGCCGGCGACGCGGTGGAGCAGGCCTGCGAGAAGGCGCTGTTCGGCTCGGCCGAATCCGCCGCAGCCGCGGTCAATCATATGGCAGGGATGATCACGCGGCTCACTGCGCTTGGCGATGCCGTCGCCGGGCAGCGCACGATGACCGTCGACATGCAGGCGTTGCGCCGTGCGGTCGAGCACGACCGCTACGGATTGGTCGCGCAGGTCCTGCAGGCGCGGGACGGCTGCACGCCGACGGAATGCGCGGCCTACCGCTCGATGACGGACAACCACCAGATCATCACCAATATGGACGAGCATACCTACGACCAGCTCGTGGCGCGCTATGCTCCGTCCTGGAATGCGCCACCGCCGCCGGCAACCGCGCTCGCCGGGCCGGCTGGACTGCTGCCCCCATCGGTGCCGACAGGCCGTCCGACCAACGCCGAATTTCCAAGCGCGGCCAATACGCCCGCGGTCAGCATCATGACGCCGGAACCGGGGACCGGGACGGCGGCGGCTGGATCGCGGCCACCCCCCGCGTCAGCTGGCGCCAATGCGGCGGCCTCGCGCCCGTCCCAGACCGGGGCTCCTCCGACGGCCTCGCTGGCGCCAACCGCGGCGCCTGCCGCCGGCAAGAAAACCGCGGCCAAGAAACCGGCGGCCGCACCGGCTGCAGCACCGGTCCAGATTTCCCCAGGCGGGCAAGCGGCGCCGGAGTCGAATGATTGATCGCAGCTGGCGTTGCGGCTAGTTAGAAAATCATGCCGCTCCACATCATCAAGCTTGCCGTCGGCTGCGATTCCGTCGCCGAACTGAAACAATGGATCGCAGAACGGATGAAGACCGCAAAGAAGAAGGGTCTTCCCCAGCGCCATATTCACACCACGCGGATGACGCCGAAGCGAACCGAGGAGATCCTGTCAGGCGGTTCGCTTTACTGGGTGATCCGCGGCGAAATTGCCGCGCGGGAAAAGATCATCGGCATCGAGCCGTTCCGCGACAAGGACGGCATCGGACGCTGCCGGATCGTCATGCAGCCCAAGGTGGTCGCAGTCTCGCCGCGGCCGATGCGGCCGTTTCAGGGCTGGCGCTATTTCACCGCTGACTCGGTGCCGCCCGATCTCGGCAAGGCGACCGCCGGCAGCGTAGCAGCGATGCCGGAGCCGATGCGGCGCCAATTGCGCGATCTTGGGCTGCTCTAGTTTCGCGGTTGCGCATGATCATGGGAGAACCGCTTCACAGCTTTCCGGATCCTGCCCTAAACCGCCATATTGTCGATCAGGCGGGTCGTCCCGAGCCTGGCGGCGACCAGGATGCGCAAAGGAGCGTCCTCGACGGAGGCTGCCGGCGCCAGCGTCTCGGCGTGGCGCACCTCGAGATAATCCAGGGCAAAACCTGCCTGCCGGATGATCGCGGTCCCGGCAGCGAGCGCCGCCGTGAATCCGTCGCCGGCACGCATGCGCGCTGCGCTTTGCTTCATGGCGCGGAACAATTCCGGCGCCGCGCGCCGCTGTTCCACCGAAAGGTAGACGTTGCGCGAGGACATGGCGAGGCCGTCGCGCTCGCGCACCGTCTTTGAGCCGATCACCCTGACGCCGAGGTCAAGGTCACGCGCCATCTGCGCCACGACACGCAGTTGCTGAAAATCCTTTTCGCCGAAAACCGCAACGTCAGGGCGGCATTGGGTGAAGAGCTTGCCCACGACGGTGGCAACGCCGCCGAAGAAATGTGGCCGGAACCGATCCTCCAGCCCGGCCGTCGCCGCACCTTCCGGCACGATGCGCGTGGCAAAACCGTCCGGGTACATCGTCTTCACGTCGGGATGCCAAATTGCGTCGACCTTCTCGGCGGCGAGCTTGGCAAGATCGGCCTTCCAGGTTCGCGGGTAGGAGCCGAAATCTTCCGTCGGCGCGAACTGCGTCGGATTGACGAAGATCGAGACGATCACCCGTTCGGCGCGGCGCTTGGCCAGCCGCACCAGCGACAAATGCCCGTCATGGAGTGCGCCCATGGTCGGAACGAGCGCGATGGTGGCTTTCCTGGCGCGAAAGTTGTCGACAGCGCGGCGCAACAGAGGAAGCGTGCGGAGAATCATGAGATTTCGTGACATCTTGGTTCGATCGGTTGGGGGCTGGCTCGGGCGCAGCGCAGAGGCTGGAGGAGAGAGGAGCGACAATACCAAGCCGGCTGTGCAAGCGCCAAGCGCCGGCAGTGCCTGCGGCGGCTTGCCTCGGGAAAAAAGTTTCCAGCGCGATGATGGAGCTGATCACGGGCGGCGCGTGGCTGCAGGGATTCATCATTAAAGCAGCCGATCAGCATTTTAGGTGCGTTGGCGCGCATTTCGCTTGACCGCGGAGGCGCGCGATTTGAAGATAATGCGAGGGTGGACGGATGCTGGTGCAGGCTAGCCAAGGACAATCCGGCTCGGCGCACGTCGTTGTGCTGGGCAACGAGAAGGGTGGTTCGGGCAAATCGACCACCGCCTTGCATATTGCCGTCGCCCTGATGAAGGCCGGCCAGCGCGTCGCCACCATCGACCTCGATTGCCGGCAGCAGAGCTTCACCCGTTACATCAACAACCGCGCTGCATGGGCCCGCCGCACCGGCGTCGGCCTCGAGCTGCCGGTGCATCGCTGCATCAAGCTCGGCGAGACCATGCAGATCGCCGACAATGAGAACACCGAGCTGCAGCAATTCATGGATGCGGTCAGCGCGGTGGAGCGGACTTTCGACTTCATCGTGATCGATACGCCCGGCAACGACAGCTACCTGATGCGGCTTGCGCATTCGATGGCGGACACGCTGGTGACGCCGATCAACGACAGCTTCCTGGATTTCGATGTGCTGGGGACGGTCGATCCGCAGACCTACGCCGTTACCGGCGAAAGCCATTACGCCGAGATGGTGCGCGACACCCGGCGCAAGCGCCGGCAGCTGGACGGCGCCATCACCGACTGGATCGTGGTGCGCAACCGCCTGTCGATGATCGGCTCCCGGAACAAGCAACTGGTGGCCGACGGGCTCAAGGAGCTGTCGTTCCGGCTCGGCTTCCGTTCGATCGATGGATTCGCCGAGCGCGTGGTGTATCGCGAGTTCTTTCCGCGTGGCTTGACCGCGCTCGACGACATCGATGAAACCACCCTCGGCACCAAGCCGAATCTCGGCCATGTGACGGCGCGGGAAGAGGTGACGAGCCTGCTCCGCCAGCTCAAGCTGCCGCTCGATGAACGTGGGCGCAGGCGTGCGGCGAACCGCGCCGAATGGTTCAACCAGATCGACAAGCCGCTCGAACTCCACGACATTCTCGAGGCCTAAGGATTCGCAAGCCAAGCGCCGCTGCCGAGATCGATCGCCCTGCGGCGGCGTGCGTAGGGTTTGGCCTTTAATCGTCATGTTCGGCGCTATTTTTTACCCCGCTTTTACCCAGGATTTGAACCGAACTTTGATTGGGCGCGTTTCAAGGTGAGGAACCTGGCCGCTGCCCACCTTCGCGACTGCGTAAGAACTGGCTGCGGCGCACAATGAAGAGGCGGTCAACACACAACTTTTGGTCTTCCTGTCACGTGGCCGTGACGTATATTAACTAGCACGGTCACAGAGTGCGGACGACCGGATCAAGGGCATCGGCTCATTTTTCCGAGGACCACGATGAAACGCGGAATTGCGGTTCTGTTTGCGGTCGGCGCGGTTGTCGCGCTCGCTTATTTCACGGCGAGCAAATGGGCGATCCGCCACCAAACGATTACGTTCTATGACCAGGAGCGCGACAACCGGCCGGTCGCGGTTGATATTGCCGTCCGCCGCGACAAGGAAATGCAGGCCGATGCCGGTATGGTGAAACTGCCGGTGACGGTCCTCAATCACGGCAACACGGTCAAATTCACCGAATATTCCTTTCTCGCAAACGTCTTCGCGGCGCGCGGCTATCTCGTGGTGAGCATCCAGCACGACTTGCCGACCGACGCACCGATGGTGACCAAGGTGGGCGAGCTGTATGTCGGTCGGCTGGCGCAGATCGAGCGAGGCGTCGCCAACATCAAGTTCGCCGTCGCGCAGATGGAGAAGATCCAGCCCAATGCCGACTATGATCATCTGACCGTGGTCGGACATTCCATGGGCGGCGACATCACCATGTATTTCGCCAAGCAATATCCGGAGCGGGTGCGAAAGGTGGTGACGCTCGACAATCTGCGCGTCCCCGTCGTGACCTCGGGCAAATTCAAGATACTGTCGTTCCGCTCGAAGGATCCCGTGTTCAAGGCCGATCCCGGCGTCGTGCCGAACTCCGATGAATGCGAGAAGGACGGCATCACCATCGTCAACACCAACTTTCAGCACAACGATATGCGCGACACCGGCTCGGAGGAGGCCAAGACTTCGATCCAGTCCATGCTGGACAGGTTCCTTGCCGATACCGACGAGTCCAGCGACGTGGCGGCGGTGAACACCAGCGTGGCGCGAATGGTGGACCCGGGGCCGGTCGCTCCCTATGTACCGACGGGTAAGGAACCGAGGCCGGCGAAGGCGCTGACGCATTAGAGGCAGCGATCCGGCTGGCAGCCACAGGCGGTGCCGATGCCGGGCGAACCTACGAAATCCGACCGTACCGATCCGGCCCTGTCTCAGGGCACGGGGACGGCGCTGCCGGAGACCAAATCCTCCAGCTCCGATGATATCGCCGCTTTCGTTGCCAAGGCGCGTGCGATGTCGCTGCACGCCCCCGGCGCCAGAGGCCGGCTGGTGTTCGCGCTGGATGCGACCATGAGCCGGCAGCCGACCTGGGACATGGCATGCGCGCTGCAGGCCGACATGTTCCGCGAAGCGGCGTCGTTGGGCAGCCTCGATATCCGCCTGGTCTATTATCGCGGGCTGAACGAATGCCGCGCGAGCGCGTGGATTTCCGACAGCACTCATCTTGCCAGCCTGATGAGCAAGATCGATTGCCGTGGCGGCAATACCCAGATCGGAAAAGTGCTTTCGGAAGCGAGGCGCGAGGCGGTCGCCTCGGGCGTGCGCGCGGTGGCGTTTGTCGGCGACGCCATGGAAGAGAAGGTCGACGAGCTCTGCGTCAAGGCAGGCGAACTCGGCTTGCTCAAGGTGCCCGTTTTCATGTTCCAGGAGGGGCATGACGAGCCCGCCGAGCAGGCTTTTCGCGAGATCGCGCGGCTGACGGGCGGAGCCTGGTGCCGATTCGATCCCGGCGCCGCGGCGCAGCTTCGCGAGCTGTTGCGCGCCGCGGCGGCCTACGCGGCCGGAGGGCGCGAGGCGTTGAAGCGGCTATCGGCAAGCGAGAGTGGCGCTGCCAAATTGCTCGGGCAGATGAAGTGATCCCTGCTTTTTTGCGCCGGGCCTGATTATATTGGCGCCATGCCGACCCTGATCGCTGGCACCGTTGCCGTCATCCTTCTCTATCTGCTGTTGCAGATGTTTCGCGCCGCCAATCCCGCGGTGCTCGCGCGCGCCATCAAGGTGGTCGGTGGCGTGATCTTGCTCGCCACTGCCGCCTTCGTGGGCGTGCGGGGCGAATTGGCAGTTGCGATCCCGCTGGGGGTTTTCGGCGCTGGCCTGCTCGGCTGGGCGCCATTCGGCACAGGCGGTTTCGGCAATTTCGGCCGGATATTCTCCGGCCTCAACACCGGGCGTTCGGCAGGACAGACCTCGCAGGTCCGCTCGCAGTTCATCGAGATGATGCTCGATCACGACACCGGCCAGCTCGCCGGCCGCTTCGTCGCTGGACCGCATGCCGGTCGCTCGCTCGACGAGTTCGAGCTGCCGCAGCTTGCGGCCATGATTGCGAACTTCGATGCCGAGAGCGTCGCCTTACTTGAAAGCTATCTGGACCGCCGGTTTCCCGCCTGGCGTGAGAACGCGCAGCGAAATACGGCAGGGGGGCAGCGCCGCGCGGCGGCGAGCAGCAAAATGACGGACGAGGAGGCCTATCAGATCCTTGGCCTGCAGCCGGGGGCGGGCCGGGACGACATCGGCCGGGCGCACAAGACCCTCATGAAGAAACTGCATCCCGACCAAGGGGGGTCGACGTACCTCGCTGCCCGGGTAAACGAGGCCAAGGATACTCTGCTTCGCACGCATCGAGACTGACTCCGGCAACGCAAGCCAACGCTACTGATCGAGCGCCGCTTCTGCCCGCACTCCGTCAAGACGCCGTCGCCCGCCGTTGCTCCGGCAAGGTCGATCCTTCCTGTCGAAGAAGTTTTAGCTGGAAATTCTTGACGAGAAGTTTGCGAGGACGGGGGCGGCAAACAGCGGGCCGAAAAACCAAAGCCCGCGCTTGGTGCGAAGCGCGGGCTCTTCCGGAGACTCGGTAATTCAGCTAGCTAGTTGCGAGCCGTCATGCAGGGAATATCGGAGCGGCGCAGCGCCCGGCATACCGCTTCCGCCTGATCTCGCTCGAGCCCGGCAAAGCGGGCGCGGTAGAGCTTGCGGTTGTCTTTGGCGATGACGGGCTCGGTGAACGGGTCGGCTTTGCTCAGCAGACCGCGGGCGCCATTGCGGGCAGCTTCGATGCGTTTTTGCGCTTCCTCCTCGCTTTCGAGGGCGCCGACCTGAACCATCCAGCCGGTGTGAACGACGGCCGGCCTGGTTGCGGTGCTGGGCGGTGCGGCCTGCATCTCGTCCGGCGGCTGCGGGGCAGGAACGGGAACCGGAGCCGCATTGGCCGTGCGCTGCGGCGCCGGTGCGGGGGCCGGAGCGGACGACGCAGCGAGGCTGGATGCCGCCAGGACGCCAAGCACACCGTTACCGGTGCCGTGGCCGGGCGGCTGCGGCGGCAGTTCGGAGCGCATCGCCGGCGGCACGAAGTCAGACTTGCCTTGATCTGCCTTGGTTTCGGAAGCCCTGGCCACGATCGCGTTGGACGTCTCAGGAACGGCCGTCGAGGCCGTCGCGATCGAGCTCGTGATCGGAGTGGCAGGCTGTGCCGGGCCGGCCGAAGCGAGTTTCATCGGGCCGGCCTTGACCTGCACGGTCTTGACTCGGACCGGCTTCATCGGCTCCGACGAGCCTGGCAGAAGCGCCATTGGCTGCGCCTGGATCACCCCCGAGGTCATCGGGGCGGGGTCTACCTTGGCCTGGTTGGCCGGGCGGATTGGCGGGACGGCAGCGGTGGCTTCCGCGATTGCCGCTGTCATCTTCGCGACCGGCGACGAGCGAACCGCAGGACTCTGGACCGGCTCTGGTGCCGGCGCTGCCGTTTCCGGATCGGCATCGGCGACGTCGATGGCGGGATCCGATCCGTTGCGCTCGGTGATTGCCGCCGCCGTCCGCGTGGCCGCACCCTTGGTGATGTTTTCCGCGAGCAGGCTGCGCATGATGGCGTCGCGCGACCCGCCGCTGCGGCCACCCATGACCACGCCAACCAGGAAGCGGTTGCCGCGATGGATGGAGGTAATGAGGTTGAAGCCGGAGGCGCGGGTGTAGCCGGTCTTGATGCCGTCGACGCCCTCGACGCTGCCCAGGAGATGATTGTGGCCGGTGATCGTGTGGCCGCGGAAATTGAAGGCCGTGGTCGAGAAATAACGATAATAGCGCGTGAAACGATCCTGGATGGCGCGGCCAAGCGTCGACTGATCCCGTGCGGTGGTGACCTGTTCGTCGTTGGGCAGGCCCGAGGCGTTCCGATAGACGGTGCGGCTCATGCCGAGCGCGTGCGCCTTGCGGGTCATCATTCTCGCGAAATCGTCTTCGTTACCGCCAAGGAACTCACCGACGACCACGGCAGCGTCATTGGCCGAGCGCGTCACCATGCCCTTGATCGCGTCTTCGACCCGCAGAGTCTGTCCCGCGCGCAGGCCGAGCTTGGTGGGATCCTGATCGGCGGCGTGAGCCGATACCGGCATTTCGGTGTCGAGACTGATTTTTCCCGCATCCAGACGCTCGAACAGCAGATAAAGCGTCATCACCTTGGTGAGCGAAGCCGGATGGCGGAGCCCGTCCGGGCTCGTGGACGTCAGCACCGTGCCGGAATTGCCGTCGACGATGATGGACGAAAATTGCGGACTGGAGCTGCCGCGATCGTCATCATCGCTGTCGCTGGAATGATGGGCGTAGTGGCGATGCTGGTAGTGTCGGCGAGCCTCGGCGCTGCCGGTCGTTGCGATGATCGCCGTTGCGATCGTCAGCAGCCCGAAAGCGCTGGCCCGCCCCAAGCGCGAGGAAGCCGATTTATTGCCAGGCATGAATTCCCCGTCTCAGTTTCTGACTTGATCACCGGCCCCTGAGGCAAAATTGTGCCCCTGTTCCGGCGATCGTTCCCTGCCGGAGCCCCGGCGCCGCCGTCGCTTTGGTCGGGCGCCTTGCGGCTCCTCTGCCATTCTAGCTAAGGTATTGTTCACAAACAGATTTTGTCTATTTGCGGGAAGTCGAACAAGTCCGGGAATCAGGTTATGTCCCGAGGGTTGCCAAAACATTAAACAACCGTTGCGTAAATCCCCGGTCTTTACGGTATTTTTCCAGCTCATTGTGCGCCGCACAAGATTCTTGACTTTTATTGTGCGGTGCACTATAATCTTCACTGTGTTCGTGGGCCGGGTTTTCCGGCTGCGGGACGGTCAGGGAAAGGGAATCCATCGATGTTCAAGGTTGAAGACTTTCAGAACTACGGCAAGGAGCAGTACGAGACGGCGGTGGCGCACGCCACCTCGTTGCAGAACGGCTTCTCGGCGATTGTCAGTGCCTATGGCGACTACGCCAAGAAGTCCTATGAGGACGGCAAGTCCTTTGCCGAGAAGCTCTCGGGCGTGAAATCGCTGGACAAGGCGCTCGAAGCGCAGAGCGAGTATGCCAAGACGGCGTACGAGACCTTCGTTTCCGACTCGCAGAAGATTGCCGGCCTTTACGGCGATCTCGCCAAGCAGGCGTTCAAGCCCCTCGAAGGCGCAGTCGCCAAGTTCGCGCCGGCTGCGGCTCATTGAGCGCCGCCCGCACAATCCAAGATGCAAAACGCCCGGCTGTTGCAGCCGGGCTTTTCGTTTCAAGCTTGCGAATGCCTGGCCGTGCTCCTGTCCGAACAGTCGCGATGGTTGCGGTCCTTCGGGGTTCAAGCCGTCGGCAAAGAGGAGGCGCGATGGACAACAGGCGCAAAGCCGGCCTTGACATTGTTTTGTCAAAACGAAGGGAATTGATTAGTCTGACGAGATTGCCAGGGTTTGGAATCAAACCCTCGCGGGGCGCGTTGGACGGCCCAACGCCGCGCTTGCGCAGGGCTGGCGACTGACCCATATTCCGAGCTATCGATCCCGACGGGATCGGCCGGCTGGAATGAGCGATCTGGAACGACGGGAAGCCAAGATGGCTCCGGTGGAGAGCATCCAGTGGCAGCCGCGCGGTTTCCCGTGGAATTTATTGAACACGTTTGCCATGTCGCAATTGACGTCCAGTTCTGATCCGCGTGCCGCTACCGCGGCGGCGTCGTGGCGCCCGCGAATGGGCAATGATGAAAATCGCGCCTCGGGCCCGTCCGGGCCGACCACCTCCGTCATCACCAAGGTAAAGCCGAAGACCAAGCGGCCCAACCTCTATCGCGTATTGATTCTGAACGACGACTACACGCCGATGGAGTTCGTCGTCCACGTTTTGGAGAAATTCTTCCAGAAGGATGTCGAGGCCGCGACCAAGATCATGCTGCATGTGCATCATCATGGAATCGGCGAATGCGGCGTGTTCACCTACGAGATCGCCGAGACCAAGGTGACGCAGGTGATGGATTTTGCGCGCAAGCATCAGCATCCCCTGCAATGCGTGATGGAAAAGAAGTAGCGGCACGCCGGAAAACCACGGATCAGCCGTCTCGGCCCGCCCAAATGGGAACGGGTTTTGCATCGACAATGCGGTCAAGGCGTTGGTACCCCAAGTCCGGGAACCGGTCTTTTTGCCCGGCTGGGTATAACT
>JAFAUV010000192.1 GCA_019243075.1 Bradyrhizobium sp. | reverse complement strand
GTGATCTGCGGCGTGATCTCCGGACCGCATGACCGCTATGGCGCACGCATGGTGTGGATCGCGACGCTGACGGTGCTGATCGCCGCCATCAGGCACTTCATGTCCGAGGACAGCGACGATTCATTTGCGCTGTGAAAGGAATTCCAGGACGCCGGTCTTGTAGACCTTGTCGCCGACCGCGCGCATGTGATCGCGGCCCGGAATATCCAGCACTTCCGATCCCGGAATGATCTCGCCCAGCGCTTCGGCGGAGCCCGCGACCTCATCGGTGGTCCCGACCGCGATCAGCACCGGCACGGTGATCGCGGCCGCCTCCTGTTTCGTCATCACGCCGCGCGAACCGCGCAGGCAGGCGGCAAGCGCCTGACGGTCGGAGCGGGTCTGATCGGCGAAGGCCCGGAACGTCCGGCCCGCGGGATCGGTAACGTCCTCGAGCGAGGGCGCCTCCAGCGCCCGCGCGACATTCTCGCCGGGGCCCCCGCCCTCGATCATGGCGATCCCGATGCCGCCGAGGATGGCCGAGCGCAGGCGCTCCGGCGCGTTCAGCCCGAGCCAGGCCGTCATCCGCCCGCCCAGCGAATAGCCCATCACATCGGCGCGCTCGATGTCGAGGTGGTCCATCAGCGCGACCACGTCGCGGGCCATGATCGGAATGGAATATTGCGCGGGGTCGTAGAGCTTGGCGGAATCGCCGTGGCCGCGATTGTCGAGCGCGATCACGCGGCAGCCGTTCTTCCGCAACTCCGAGACCCAGGTCGGATAGACCCAGTTGACGTTCTTGGTCGAGGCAAAGCCATGCACCAGCATGATCGGCTCGCCCTCGCCTTCGTCGAGATAGGCAATTTCGACATCGCCGTGATTGAAACTCGGCATCGGAGGTTTTCCGTATTTCAAAAAGATGACAGTGCGAAAGCTTGCGCCGGCCTTACACGGCGACCGCCAATCTGGCCGTGGCATTGGCGGCTGCCGTTTGCTTGCGCAGGCGGCGCGCCTTGCCGTGATTGAGCCAGGCCTGGGTCGCCCGCTCGGTGGTGGATTTGATCGTGGCGAGCAGGCTGAACAGCGCCAGCAGCGCAGCGAACAGCCAGAGCGTCAGATCGAAGGCGCCCGCCGCGAGCAACAGCGCGCCGCGACCCAGTATTTTCAGGATGGCGCGGGTCTTGCCGCCCTCGGCCTCGGCGAGCCGCGCCGCCCGCGCGACGTCCTTGGGGCCTTCGGAAATCTTCAGCGTGTCGAGCGCGCCGCGCGCGCCGGCCTTCTCGGTGACGCGGCCGACATCCTTGGCGAGGCGCACCAGCGCGCCGGCCTTCTCGGCCCGAAACGCTGCCGAGATGGCGCTCACGCTGCCGCCAGGTCGCAGCACGGAACTGGAGGCCACCGCCTGTTCCAGCGCCGGCGTGTCGACGACGTCGCGCGCGGAACGACCGGCCCACTCGGCGAGACCCTCGCCGAGCCGGCCAACCTTGCGCGCATCCTTCACCAGTGAGAGACCGGCACGCAGCGGCGTGGCACCGCCGGCGGAGACGTAGGTTGCCGCCGTCACGGCCAGGCCGGCGGCGGCAAGCCCGAGCACAAGCCGATCGGTGTCCTCGCCCATAGCGAGGTGCTTGGCCTCGCGCACGACATCCCTGATGTCGCCAAACACGAAAAGATCGCCCGTGACCGTGCCGGTGAGGCTAGCGAGATCATCGGCATTGCCGGTAACGAGGCCGGTGGCAAACCGCTTGGCAAAATGGGAAGTCGAACCGTCTTCGGCGACGGCATCCGCGACCCGATGCGACAGCTCGTCGGGAATGGTGACATCGTTCGCGCGCGCCAGCTCAACAAAACTGTTGGCGAGATCCGCATCTCCCTTCGCGAGCGCCTGCTCGATATTTTCAGCCGCCACCTTCCGGTTATTTCGCAGGGCAGAATTGACCTGGAGATCGGCGAGCGCTGCCGGATCGTCCCGTGCGGCGAGCAGCATGCCTGCCTCGCGCGCATGCGGCCACAGCGCCGCGCCCAACGCGCAGCTCACCGCCATGCCTGCCAGAGCCGTACCGATCCGCCGCTTCATTCGAACGCCAAGATTGCCCGCTGCCTGTGAAATAGTGTGCCGAATTTACGACACAACCTCCCCGACGAAAGAAGGGCTTCTCAGACGACACGATTGTGTCGAATTTATACGGGCAAATAGTGCTCCCGAGGCTATGGGAATCAACAGAAACCGCCGGTATGGTGCGCGGCTTTTTTCGACTGCGGCCGCCTTTCGTTGATTGCGTTCGCTTCCATTTGCCACCGAAGGTGAAGATTCAATGGCCGATAATGTCGTTCCGCACTTCCACAATGATGCCGGTGTTCCCGTCATCGAAATCGGCTCGCAGGAGTTCATGTGCGTCGGCGCCAATCCGCCATTCGACCATCCGCATGTGTTTCTCGATCTCGGCAACGACAACGAGATCATCTGTCCCTACTGCTCGACGCTGTACCGCTTTGCCGCCGATCTCAAGGCCGGCGAGGCTCGCCCGCCGGAATGCGTGCTGAGGGACGTCGCTTGAACTGAAAGAACGGTGGCGGCGTCACGCACCATCTTCATCGCGGGCGCCGGGATCGGAGGACTGACCGCATCACTGGCGCTGGCCGCGCGCGGCTTTCGCGTGGTGGTCCTGGAAAAGGCCGAGCGGCTGGAAGAGACCGGCGCCGGCTTGCAGCTCTCCCCCAATGCCAGCCACGTCCTCGTCGGCCTCGGCGTCAACGAGCGGCTCGGCTCGCGCGCGCTGACACCGGAAGCGATCAGCATCATGAGCGCGCGAGCGGGTGGCGAGATCGCGCGGCTGCCAATCGGCGAAGCCGCCGCGGCGCGCGCCGATGCGCCCTACTGGGTGCTGCATCGCGCGGACCTGCAGGCGGCGCTGGCGGCCGCCGTCAACGATCATCCCGATATCGAGCTCCGGCTGGGCTGCCAGTTCGAGGACGTGACGTCCCATGCCAAGGGCATGACCATCGTTCAGCGCCGCGGCAACTCGCGGCATCAGGATCTCGCGATGGCTCTGATCGGCGCCGACGGAATCTGGTCCAGCGTCCGGCATCACCTGTTCCCGGAGGTGCAGCCGCAATTCTCCGGTCTGATCGCCTGGCGCGGCACGCTCGAGGCGACGCAATTGCCGCGCGAATATACCTTGCCCCGGGTGCAGCTCTGGATGGGACCGGGCGCGCATATCGTCACCTATCCGATGGCGGTCGCACGCCGGCTCAACGTCGTGGTGACCGTGCCGGGAACCTGGAACCGGCCGGGCTGGAGCGCGCCTGGAGACGGCGGGGAATTGAAAGGCGCTTTTGACGCCGCGCGATGGCCGGGCCCGGCGCGGATGGTGCTCGGCGCAGTCGACGTCTGGCGCAAATGGGCGCTGTTCACCGTGCCCGACGGCAGCGAATGGACCAGCGGCACGATGGCGCTGCTGGGCGACGCCGCGCATGCCATGCTGCCTTTTGCAGCCCAGGGCGCCGGCATGGCGATCGAGGATGCCGCGGTGCTCGCGAAGGTGCTGAGCGAGGCGCCGCTCGAAACCGCCAAGCAGATTGCCGCAGCGCTGAAGCGCTACGCACGGCTGCGCCGCCCGCGCATCGCGCGGGTGCAGCGGACCGCGCGCCAGCAGGGCCGCATCTACCACCTCGCTGGTGCGCCCGCGCTCGCACGCGACCTCGTCATCAAGGCCATCGGCCCGCGCCGGATGCTGGCGCGGCAGAACTGGATTTACGACTGGCGTTCCTGAAACTGCGGCGGGTCAGTACACGGCGCTCCCGGCGCGCGAGAGCGGCGCCGCCCTGACCTTCGGCGACGGGGTCGGCGTCGGTGCCGGCGTAGCCGCGGCAGGGGCCGGAGTTTCGTGACACTTGTTCTTGCGCCAGGCTTCCTCCAGGAGCCGCGCCTGGCCGCGTACCTGGATATAGTCGTTGCGGTAGGCAAGCTCGGAGACCACGGGGCCGCCGACCCCGGTGTCAGCCTTCGCCATCAGCCCCTGCAACTCAGCCTCGCGGTTGGCGAGGCTCTTGCGCTCCGGTTCGAGCTGCTTGCAATCATAGAGCTCGTATTTGGCCGGATCGACAAAGGCGGTGGTCCAGCTGTCGCTCATCTCGGCGCAGCCGGAAAGCGCGAGAGCCAGCGCCAACACGCCAGCCGCTGCTGCGGCGCGCGACCGTGCTTTCACCAAAGATGCGTTCTCGACCATAACGCGTTGCTGGACCCACAAGATTGACGTTGGCTAAAGCAGCCCCTCTTGTCCGGATTGAGGCTTTGCCGTGCTTCAAGCAAAGCTTCAAGAAAAGAAGCGCCCGGGGGAATATGACAACCTCATTCGAGCCGGCCGGAAAAATCGCTAAGCATTTGATGCGGCAACGAAAGCTGAGGTTGGCCGGGCTGTCAAATCCGGCCTTCCGCAAACGAACCTGCTGCGGCCCTCGCCCGCCTCAATGCCACCCGGCAAGACCGATGGCTCCGACCAGGACGAGGCTGCCAGCCCAAACCCGATCCAGGTTGAACCAGCTTTGCGAAACAAACCTGAGGCCGAGATAGCGGTAGACCAGCCATGCCGCGCATCCACCGGCCGAGATCATCGCAATCGAGTGGGCAAGAGAGACCATCGCTGCCATCCCGAGATTTGCGTTCCCAAGCATGGCGGCCGGTTCGCGGAGCTGATCGGAGCCCGAAGCCTGGCAAAGCCCGAGATAGACGGGCACGAGCATCAAAGCCGCGCCATGCGCGAGTGCGACCACGAATGACCAAAGCGCCAATTGCGTCGGTCTGATCGTGGCGAGCAGGCGCGGATGGCGCGGATGGAGCAGACGGACCGCGCCAAAGGCGATGACAAGAATGCTCGCCCCGGCCTGGACCTGATACCTCCACTGGGCAAGGGCCAGAAGCATGGCGAAAGGCGACAACATCACGAGCATTGCCGTCAAATGGCCGATCGACAATGGCCACAGCGCAGCAAGTAGCGCCCGCGGGCTCTTGTCCATCAGGCCCGCCGCGACCGCGAGCGGCCAGCCCATCCCCGGATTGACCCCGTGATAGAAGCCGCTCACAACGACCGCCAGCCACAGCCAGGCCGATGTCGTCTCCGGGGCAGTCAAGATCAGACCGACGGATAGCAGAATGAATCCGTCGAACAATCGCCGCCCTCGAGGCGGATTTGGTGTGCGCGGTATCCGTCCGGGAAGCTCACACAGTAATCGCTGGCGAGCTCGAGGCCGCCATTTGCGCCGGCATTGGCCATGACCTCCACGCCCGGTATCCCGTCGGGATAGAACTGGTCATCCCAGGTCGAATAGAGCGAATTGGTCCAATAGACCCGCTTGCCTTCGCGACTGATCTCGACCATTTGCGGCCCGCCGGCATAGGGCGTGCCGTTGGGATGCGGCGTGCGGCGCGCGATGCCGCCGACATGCACCGAACCGGCAAGTTTCGGCTTCCTCGGATCGGTGACGTCGTATTGCCGCATCTCGCCGGTGCCCCAGCAGGAGACATAGAGAAACCTGTCATCCATCGAGAGATCGATGTCGCTGATCAGCGGCGGCACGGCGCCGAACCCTTGCAGCAGCGGCGGCAGCTTGTCCTTTGGCGCGAGTTCGGGTGAAACCGTTGCGGTCTTTTCCGCATGGAATTTTCCACCTTCACGCCACCAGGTCCAGATCGAGGCTTCGAGATTGGTCGTGTCGACGACCACGCCGACAAAGCCATATTCCCGCACCGGATCGTGAGCGGGACGCACTTCAAGCGGCATCTGATGGTTCGCGCCGAGATCGATGGTCTGCACGTTGCGCCGCGCCCGCAGATCCCAGAAATGAAGGCTGTGGCCATAGCGGTTCGACAGCAGGTCCTCCGGCACAATTCCGTTCTCGAATTGCGGCGGCAGCGCCCACTCGCTCGTCACCATGTAATCGCGCGGCAGGTTCCACCAGAAATCATAATGTCTGGTCTGTGGACCCCGGTCGATCTCCCAGCGCCCGAGCACCTCGAATGTCTCGCAGTCCATGATGAATATTCCGGGGGGCCCATCGGCGCCGTCCCTGCCGCCGCCGCCCAGGGCCGAGACATAGATGCCCTCCGGACCGCAATGGATCGTGTGGGGACGCGAATAGCCTGTCTTCCTGAAGACCTCCTCGGGCTCGATGATCTTGTGGATTTTGGCCTGGGTCGGATCGGGCTTGGTGTCTACCACGTAGATGCGGGAGGAACGAAGCCCGGGGATGATGAGGTAGCGCCGCTCGACAAAGGCGTGTCCGGTGAGCGGGGACAATGCCGACGAGCAGGCGTTCCAGCCGAAATGATGAAACTCATCGCCCTTGTTCGGCATCGTCACCGTGTGAACGATTTGACCGAACGAGCGCGATGCTCTTTTCACGTCGATCACCGCCAGCGCGTCGGGCTTTGAGAAATCCGGACTGAGCAGCAACGTATAGGCATAATTCTCGGGCTGGGCTTCCATTGCCAGCTTGGGAGAAGCGTAAAACGTGGGATCGGGCCTCATCGTCATGATACTTCCTCCTCATTTGCATTGTTGCGCGAACATCGCTCGGGCCATCATGCGAGCCTCACCAAGGCATCGACCTCGCCAGTGCCATGATCACCGCACGCGGCTATGTGGCGGACCATTTGCCCACGCCGCGTTCCACGAACGCAGAGCCGCTCCGGCGGCAAACGCAGCTCGCGGAACGACCGCTGCAAACAGACGAGATTGCAAAGCTTGTCGAAGGTTGCAGTGCCGCTCGGACAAAGGTCGGGGGCAACGCTCACGACGCCGGCGTGATCGACAAGGTCGAATGTCGCTGGACCAGGAGGCACGGGCTCACTCCTGCGAAAGCCCGAGCAGCAAAGGGTGTCCTCGGGGCAAACCGTTCTGCTCGCCTGCGAGCTTAGCACCGCGGTCCAAGCCGCGCAAAAATGTCTTCAGCGTCGCCAACAAGCGAGCAACTGGAAAAGGGTTTGCGGTAAAAGGACGAAAAAGCTATGCAAATCAATGCTGCGGACGTGGCGGAACTGGTAGACGCAAGGGACTTAAAATCCCTCGATGGCAACGTCGTGTGGGTTCGAGTCCCACCGCCCGCACCACGCTTCGCGAAAGGTCGATGCGCGGCGCAATCGCGCCTGATCCAGCTGCCGGCAGCGGCATTTCCAGCCAGCGATTGAGCCCATGACCCATCTCGAAAACATCACCATCGCCCCTCATCTCACCTTCGAGGTGCTGACCGCGGGCGAGCCAGGCGCGCCGCTGGTGTTGCTGCTGCACGGCTTTGCGGAATCGCTGCATTGCTGGCACGCGCAGATCGCGTCGCTTTCCGACATGGGCTACCGGGCGGTGGCGCCGAGCCAGCGCGGCTATTCGCCCCTGGCCCGGCCCGACCCGCGCGATCACCCGAGCTATCACATGGACCGCCTGATGGAGGATGCGATGGCAATCGTCGCGGC
>JAFAUV010000173.1 GCA_019243075.1 Bradyrhizobium sp. | reverse complement strand
CAGGTGGCGCCCGAGCGCCGCCATAAGCGTCATGATGCCGCGGCGCACCAAGGGCTCGCCGCCGGTCAAGCGCAGCTTGCGCACGCCCTTGGCGACGAAGGCGCTGCACAGCCGGTCGAGCTCCTCCAGCGTGAGGAGGTCCTGCTTGGGCAGGAAATGCATGTTTTCGGCCATGCAGTATACGCAGCGGAAGTCACAGCGGTCGGTCACCGAAACGCGCAAATAGCTGATCGCGCGGCCGAACGGGTCGACCAGGCTCAGTGGCTGCAACGCTGCGGCGCGATCGAAATCCATGTCCGCTCCTTGCCGGCTCCTTGCCAGAGCGGCGGTAACACCTCAATGATGGCACTGCCGAACGGTTGTCACAACACCGGGTTACAGGCGATGGCGACCCGCAACGATGGCAAAGATGCTGGGCCCTGGCCGACCGAGATCCGGCTGCACAAGGACCGTCGCACCCTGTCGGTCGGTTTCGACAATGGCGAGAGCTTTGCGCTCGCTGCCGAGTACCTGCGCGTGCGAAGCCCGAGCGCCGAGGTGCAGGGGCACTCGCCTGCCGAGCGCAAGACCGTTCCACGCAAGAAATATGTGCAGATCCTGGAGGTGCAACCGGTCGGCAACTACGCGGTGCGTCTCGTCTTCGACGACATGCACTCGACCGGAATCTACAGCTGGGATTACCTCGGCGAGCTCGGCCGCAACCATGCAGCCTATTGGCAGGATTACCTCGACGAGCTCGCTGCGAAGGGTTTGACGCGGGAGTAGGTTTTTGCGTGCCCCGGACAAGCGCCGGCGCAGCCGACGCGTCGATCCGGGGCCCAGGGCAGGTACCTCAAGAGTTCAAGATATTGAGCCGCTCCGCGGCGAGTCTCTCCTGGGTCCCGGCTCGGCGCTCGCGCGACGGCCCTCGCTTGGCCGGGACATGGCGACGAGCCGGATGGCCTTCAGTTCTGTTTGATCAGCACGGTGGCTCCGATCCTCACCCGGTCGTAGAGGTCGATCACGTCGTCGTTGGTGAGCCGAAAGCATCCCGACGATACGGCCTGCCCGATGGTCTCCGGCTCGTTGGAGCCGTGGATGCGATAGAGCGTCGAGCCGAGATAAATGGCGCGGGCGCCCAGCGGGTTCTCCGGGCCGCCTTTCATGTGGCGCGGCAGATCAGGCCGGCGCCTGATCATCTGCGCCGGCGGCGTCCACTCCGGCCACTCCTTCTTGGCCGACACATGCTTGAGGCCGGACCAGGTGAAGCCGGGGCGGCCGACCCCGATTCCGTAACGGATCGCCTGGCTGTTACCGAGGATGAAGTAGAGCCGGCGTTCGGCGGTGCTGATCACCATCGAGCCGGGCGGCAGGTTGCTCTGGTAACTCACCGTGCCCCGCTGAACCGGCGAGGATCCCACCATGCCGCCTTTTCCCAGCGTCCAGGGAAAGCGGTCATCCACCGCGAAGGCGCCCGCCGCTACGATGCCAGCGGCAAGCGCGCCGACCATGACCGAAACTCCTGCAAAATAACGCAGTTGCATTGCAAGCCTCATCGTCCGAACAAGAAAAAGGCCGCGCGAATGACGGCCGGTTGTTCCAGCCCTGTCCCGAATCAGTCAGGCCATAAATCGCCCGGGGCAGCAACCGAAATGCCGGCCGCTGGCGGCCGCGGCTGCTCCTTTGCTGCGAAGTGTTGCTGCCAGGGCACGCTTTGCGGCGGTGCTGAGGAAAAAGATCAGGAATAAAACCAATCTGGCTGCAGTCGCGTACAGGCAATGTCGCGCCGTTTGCAGTGCTATAGATGCGCCGGGCGGGCGTGCATGACGGGAACGGGTCGATGCTTTTCTTCGAACTGGCGCTCCTCTACGTGGCGGTGGGTTTCGTCGTGGCTGTTGCCTTCGTCGTCCTCGGGGCGTCGCGCGTGCTGCCGCATGCGGCGCCGCTGACCGTCGGCGCCCGCATCATGCTGGTACCTGGCGCGACGCTGCTGTGGCCCTACGTGCTCGCGCGCTGGCTCGCCGCCCGATGAGGCGCGGACATCGCCGCATTCATCGCATGGTGTGGCCCCTCCTTGCGGTGGCGGTCGCGTTCGGATTGACGCTGGCACTGGCGTTGCGGCCTCCGCCCGAGGTGGCAGGGCAGGCGGCTGCCAAGGAAGGCCGTCAGTGAGCGCCGGCTACCGCGCCGTTCAGTGGAACCGCCGCAAGATCATCTACGACGGCGTGCTGCTGGCGGGCGTTGCGATGTTCATCGCAGCGTTCATGGCCGTGAGCGCGTGGTCCGATCCGCCGACCAACCTCCCGGAATGGATCGACCTGCGCATCCGCGCATTCGGGACCTGCGCCTTCCTGATGCTCACCATCATTCTGTCGATCGGTCCATTGGCGCGCCTCGATCGCCGGTTCCTGCCGCTGCTCTACAACCGCCGCCATTTCGGCGTGCTGACCTTCTGCGTCGCCGTTCTCCATGCCTGGTTCATGGTCGAGTGGTTCATCGTCCTGGATGCGTTGCCGAAGCTCGCGCCGGACTTCACGACGCTCGCCAACTATCTCAAGTTCATCGGATTTCCCTTCAAGACGCTGGGGCTCGCGGCTTTGCTGATCCTCGCCGTGATGGCCGCGACCAGTCACGATTATTGGCTCGCCTTCCTCGGTCCTGCGGCCTGGAAGAGCCTGCACATGGCGCTTTATCCCGCCTACGGCATCCTGGTGATGCATGTGGCGCTGGGCGCCATGCAGGAGGACGGCCGCCCCGTCGTCCCGGTGCTGCTCGGCGGCGCGTTCGCCGTCGTGGTGATCCTGCATGTGCTGGCGGCCCGCCGCGAGCGCGCCAGCGACCGTGGCGAAAGGCCGTCGGCCGATGGCTGGCTGCCGGTCGGCCCCCCGTCGTCGATTCCAGACAAGTGCGCACGTATCGTGGTGCCTGAGGGTGGCGAGCGCATCGCGGTGTTTCGCGACGGCGACAGGATCGGCGCGCTTACCAACGTATGCGCGCACCAGAACGGGCCGATCGGGGAGGGGCGCATCATCGATGGCTGCGTGACCTGTCCGTGGCATGGCTATCAGTATCGGCTCGAGGACGGCTGCGCGCCGCCGCCGTTCACCGAGAAGCTTGCGACCTATCGGGTACGCATCCGCGACGGTATCGTCGAGGTCGACCCCAGGCCGCTGCCGCCCGGCACGCCGGCATCGGTCGCGAACGTCTGACGAAGAGGAGGCTCATGAACCGCGGCG